>NZ_JBFSVE010000015.1:0-89490 GCF_041467715.1 Vibrio sp. 10N.247.311.14 | reverse complement strand
CATGTAGGCTAGCTACACATCGATGCCTCTGCCTTGTATAAATACCCAGCAACTCACTGCAAAGATCAGCTCGAAAGATCAACACGCCCTAGTTATTGATGTGACAGAGCCCTAACCGAAGGGGTATCAGGCAAGAAAACCTCGATAAACAAGAACAAAAAAAGCCAGTCAACAGACTGGCTTTCTTGTGTTCATCTTAGTGCGATGAGCTCATCGCGTTTAAACAAAGGCGAACATTAACCGATAAACGAGATGTAACCTTGAAGGATAATCAGGTTAACGATATCGATAAAGAAGGCACCAACAATTGGCACCACCATGAACGCCTGTGGTGAAGGACCAAAACGGTTCACCAAAGAGCCCATGTTCATTACCGCTGTTGGTGTTGCACCTAGGCCGAAACCACAGTGACCACCTGCCATAACCGCTGCGTCGTAGTTAGAACCCATTACTTTGAACGTCACAAAGTAAGAGAAGATACCTAACACAACCGCCTGAACCGCCAGGATAACCAAGAACGGAATCGCAAGGTCAAATATGTTCCAAAGCTTAAGGCTCATTAGCGCCATTGCTAGGAACAGTGACAATGACACCGTACCAAGAATATCGACCGTTTCGCTGTCAGTCTTATGCAGCTTAGTCACTTCAAACACGTTAGTGATGAACACACCGATAAACAACGCGTAAACGAAGTCAGGAATCATCAACCAAGAAATTTCAAAAGTCGCCACCCACTGCTCTAGGTACTTCGCACCCGTGATACAGATAAGAAGGATGAACAACACTTCAATCACCTTCTTCGCCGTCACTTTGTCTTCTTCATACTCGTTGTAAGTAACAAGTTCAGGGAAGCGTTCATGTGTTTGCGTGCCAGTGCCGTACTCAGATTCAAGCTGGTTTTTATCAATCAGCTTTTGCGCCACTGGGCTACCGATAATACCACCGATGATCAAACCAAAGGTCGCTGAAGCCATCGCGATTTCTAGCGTATTTGCAATGCCAAACGTGTCTGCAAAAGTTTGAGACCAAGCCGCGCCTGTGCCGTGACCGCCCGAAAGGGTGATAGAGCCAGCAATCAAACCCATCAAGGGTTCAAGGCCTAGTGCCGTAGCTAAGGTTACGCCTACACCGTTTTGGATAATGATGTAAACCGACGCTACCCCTAAGAATAGGAATACCTTAGCACCACCTTTTATCAGCTGCGTGTAGTTCGCCGCAAGACCGACCGTTGCAAAGAACATCAACATAAACGTGTTCTGCAGGGGCAAGGAAAACTCAAGATCAAGGCCGTTAAAGTGCAGGGCTGTAATAGCAAAAGCGACAATCAAGCCGCCGACAATGGGCTCTGGAATGTTGTACTTTTTGAGAATCGGAAGCTTTGCATTGACGAAATGACCTAGAAACAAAACACTAATCGCGATTAGGAAGGATTCTAGTGGTCCAATTGAAATTAATTGATTCATATAACCTCTATTTTTTTACGTTCTCATCTTCCCTAATGAGTCTAGTTTTATCTGTAATTATTTGTGCTGCTCTACCTATATTTATACAAACTGGAGAGAAAGTGTGGATTCGAAAAGCGAACACATTACTGCGATCGCTTAGTACCATGTTAGTAGCACGTTAACTTTTATAGGAGATAAAAGGATTTGTGACAACAATCACCTCCTAAAAGTTGAAAACGGCGTGAGTATCTATGCCGCTGACTCTGCTTTCTTAATACCTAAAAAAGCAAAAAGGAGCTATTTCTAGCTCCTCTTTCATCACCATCGCTGGTAATTAGAATTTTTTCGGTGCGTAACCAGTCATAACCTCAATGCGAAGTTCTTTACCGATCTTCGTCATTGGGTGAACAATTACGAGTCCTTTAACAGACTTTTTAAGTTTACCCATATCCGCTTGCTCAGCCTTAGTGATCTCACGGCTAAATGGCATATCAACCAGAGACTTACGCTCTTGGTTCACATCATAGCTTTCTTTGTGTTTAAGCTGGGCAATTTTCTTAGTTAGCTTCTTAATCTCTTCCTCGAACTGACGAACAACAGGACGATCATTACGAGTTTTAGCAGCATCTAACTTGTGGCGACACTTGTCTAGACGGTTGTTAATTTGTTGAAGTTCGTTTTTAACACTCATAATAATTTCCTAAGATTAAACAAGCCAATTCGGATTGGGGCGCGGAGTATAGCACAAGGGTTGTGTTGAACCGAAATTTATCTGTTAATTACCAATAGAAACGAATCACATCGACACCGCTCATTCAGCTTACTTATTCTTTGTGGCGAATCTCTAAGCGGATTATTCATTGATATGATAGCGCCTACTTCAAAAATTGCAGTCCTCGATGCATCAAAATTCCGTCTAAACTTATACTCTAACGAAATAACTAAATCAGGGTGCACAGCTTGGAGTTGTTACCCCCAGCACGACTCTGAATCGCAACGTAATCACAAGGATAGCCGATGACATTATTGAAACGAACATTGACCTGCAGCCTAGCCCTGAGTGCAATGTTTGCCACAACTTATGCATCTAGTGAACAAGCCACCCAAAGTAACCTAATCGTCGAGTACTCTACACCGCAAAATACCGAAGAAGAGCAGCTCAAACGAGAGATTCAAAGCAGTGGCGTTAATGACACCGTGGTCGACCTATCAAACCAACTCTTCATGTTTGAGAAGCCATTAACCATTCAATATGGCGGGGAAAAAGGACCACTCTACGATCCACAAACCCATCAAGTACTGATCCCTTACAGTTTTTACGCTGAGTCACTCAATTACTTTGAGAAGAACCAATACGAAAAAGAGTATGGGAAATCTGCGCAAACCGGCGCTATTGATACCTTGCTGCACACCCTGCTACACGAGACTGGGCATGCGTATATCGAAGATCAGAACATTGCCATATTGGGTAAAGAAGAAGATGCGGTTGATAACCTAGCAACCGTGCTACTGCTTAACTACGTAGAGCATGGGGCCGACGCTGCTATCAGCGCTGCAGACATGTTCGCTTTCGAGTCAGAAGACCGCCCAGAGTATTACGACTTGGGGGAATACATCGACGAGCACAGTTTCGATCTGCAGCGTTACTTCTCCACGTTATGCTTGGTGTATGGCAGCGATCCCGATGCCTATAAGAACTTGCTCGATGAAGTGGAAAACGACTATTTGAAAGACAGAAAAGAGTTCTGCGTTGAGCACTTTGACGTGATCGATGAAAATTGGCATCAGTATTTAAAAAAGAGTGACGATGCTTAGATGCTTAAAGGTTAGTGTCGAGAACTAGGAAAACGGCTTTGGCATCAAATTCCAAAGCCGTCACTCGATAGATTGGCTTAAGTCTTACGTGTTAAGAGTTAAGAGTTAAGAGTTAAGAGTTAAGAGTTAAGAGCTTAAACCCTAGACGTTCACTTTGTACTTCAGATCTTGTGCTTCATCGCCCGTCATCCCTCGAAAACCCCAACAATGTGAAGGCTGCTCTTTAATGGTGATTTCAATATCAATCGGAGAGATAGCTAACTGCTTCTCTATCTCAGAAAATATCTTCTTAATTAAGCGCTTTTTGGTGTTTACCGCTCGACCTTCCATCATATTTATCTCAATGACGGTATAGGCTTCTGTTCTTCCTTCCGGGTAAAAGAAGTCATCTCGTTCCAATGGCACAAACCGATGTGCTCGCTTGTCATCGGGTAAACCCATTTCACTGTTCAAGCACTGCTGCAACACATTAGAGAGCTGCAACTTAATTGGATTTAAGCACTCTTTGATACCATAAATAACAATCATGACCATTCCTTTGATGCGATGTTAGGTATAGAAGAACGTCAGATAGAAGCATCGTCTGGCAACTACCCATTCGCTTACTATTTGTTCATATATTACCTAATGACGCGTATGAGAAAAGGTAAAAACAATGAATTTATGAACAGGTGCAACAAAATATCTATCCCTTTGCGAACATAAGCCGAAGCGAATTGATCGAACACCACCCTCCCCGCGTATATCTTCTCGAATCACATCTGAACTAAGGAGTACTATGTGCCGAATTCACCTAGGAAGACCACGCGGACAGACGCCGAACCAGAAACACCCGTAGAGTCTTCTCTGGAGCTCGCTGTGTTTCCCCTCCCCATCTTCCTTTTACCGGGAGGCAGACAAAGACTGCGCATTTTTGAGCCAAAGTATCTCGCGATGGTCGCTCACGCAGCGCAGGGCGATGGTTTCATTATCGCCACTCAAGACAAATCTAACTCTGATCATCTCAGCTCTTGGGGAACAAAGGTGACCATCGTCGACTTCAATATGTCGGACGACCAGATATTAGAAATTGATGTCGAAGGCGAAAAGTTGGTGCAATTGCATGGGTCGTTTCGAGACGATGATGACCTGATTAAAAGTAAGTTCAGCTTGTTGCCTCACTGGCCTACCGATGAATATAAAGTGCCTAACGTGTTTACCGCTTTCTTGGTTCAGTTGTTTCGCGACCACGATTCGATAAGAACACTCTATCCCACTCCTGATTTTGAGAGCCCACAATGGATCTGTGCGCGATTGCTCGAAATGATGCCTATCCCACTGGAAAAGAAAACAGAATTTACTGAGCCAGCCAGTTTTCCGTCTCTAGTTCCTTTTTTGAATCAAATCATTACGGGGCAATAAGCACTTTTCTTCACTATAATTTTGTATAGTAGAAATTAATTTAAATTAAAGTGATCCCGACTTTCTCCTTTCACGTAGTGCCCATCAAATTCGCATGATGGTTAGTTACTATGCAAGTGGAAAGCAGAAGTTCAGGGAACGGCAAGGAGCATGTCATTATTCCCGATAACAAAGTACCTACAGACAACAAAGTACCGACAGAGCTCTCGAGCTGGCTGGTGTTGGTTGGTACAGACCGAGACAAGCAGGCGTTCACCTGTTTGTTCAAGTTCTTCGCTCCTAAGATCAAGCGTTTTGGTATCAGTAAGTTGGGTGGCGAAGCTGCTGCAAACGAGCTAGTTCAAGACACGATGACTAATGTTTGGAAGAAAGCACATCTCTACAATGTAGATAAAGGCGCTGCGACCACTTGGGTCTACACGGTAATGCGTAATGCAGCATTCGACATGTTGCGCAAAGTGAAAGCGAAAGCCGAACAAACGATAGCCGACGATATCTGGCCAATCGATGCGATGGTAGCCGAGTCTCAAAGCGAAGATTTGCCATTCGGTGACCATTTGATGAGCCGACACGTAATGACTCAAATAGAAAAGTTGCCTCTCGCTCAGAAAACCATCGTCAAAGGCGTTTACTTTCAAGAGCTCTCTCAAGAGCAACTCGCTCAGCAACTTGGCGTCCCACTTGGAACAGTGAAATCACGTCTGAGACTCGCTTTAGCCAAATTAAAAGTTCACATGGGGGAACAAGACCATGATTAAACATCACCCAAACGCGGCAATCTTGAAAGACTTCGTCGATGGCACGTTGGCTGATTCAGTTTCTTTGATTGTTTCTAGCCATGTAGAGCTGTGTGAACACTGCCAACAGCAAGTCAAGCAGCTTACAGCTGTAGCAGCGAATAATGCTTTTGACGCAGAACCAGTATTCTCAAATGAAGATCTAGACAGCTTCTCAATGGACGACATGGACTTTGATTTTGACGCGATAGAGCAAATCACAGCTGATACTTCTCAGTCTGTTGAAGTGACTCCAGAGGTTCAGAAAGTAACTGTTGCTGACACGACATTCACAATCCCTCGCGCTCTAAACTCAGTAGCGAGAAAGGACTGGATGAACCTAGGCAAAATTTCACGAGCAAGACTCGATTTTGCTGACGAAGCACACCACACCAGCTTGTTGCACATCGACAAAGATGGACAAGTGCCTTGCCACACCCACAAAGGCTTCGAGATCACGCTTCTTCTAGAGGGCAGTTTCGAAGACGAAATGGGCGTTTACAACAAAGGTGACTTCATCTGGTTGGATGGCAATCACACTCATCAACCGGCAACAAAAGAAGGTTGTGTCTGTTTAACCGTTTCAAGTGATGCGCTTTACTTCACAAAAGGTGTGAGCCAACTATTCAATCCACTTGGAAAATATATCTATTAACCCAGTTGCAGGCTATAAATATACAGGATGGCATAAAGCTATCCTGTATATCGTCAATACATCTGAATAAAAACAACTACGGTGTCAAAGTAAAAACACACCCAGCTCTGTAAATACGATTAGCAATGTTGAACTATAAGAAAAAGCTCAGAGCAAGAGCAAAGGAGTTGGCCAATGGAAAAGAAAATCAAAATCGGTATCAGTGCATGTGTTGCTGGACACAAAGTACGTTTCGACACAGGTCATAAACGCTCTCGTTTTTGTACAGACGACCTAGCAGACTACGTGGAATTGGAACCTGTTTGCCCAGAGATGGCTGTTGGTCTTCCAACCCCTCGTCCAACCATTCGTCAAACAAGAATGCTAGATGACATCATCCATGTTTCTCGCCCTGATGGCTCAGGTGATGTGACCAACGAACTGATCGAGTTCGGTCAAAACTACTCAAAGAAAAACCAACACATTGCTGGCTTTATTGTGTGTCAAAAAAGCCCAACCTGCGGCATGGAGCGCGTGAAGGTGTACCACCACCATGGTCGCGGCTCTGAATCGACAGGCATAGGCATGTTCACCCAACAAATTATGGACGGCAACCCGTTACTTCCCGTTGAAGAAAACGGCCGCCTTAACGATCCCATTTTGCGTGAAAACTTCATGACTCGAGTGTTCACTTACCAAAAATGGCTCGATCTTGTGGATGAAGGTGTGACCAAGCACAAACTGATTCAGTTCCACAGCGCCCACAAATATCTAGTCATGTGTCACCACGTTGAGGGTTACAAAAGCTTAGGCAAACTGCTAGCGGGTAATGATTTAGATATCGACGAACTAGCGGCTCAATACATCGAAGGCTTGATGACGGCGTTGTCTCATCACGCGAATCGAGGCAGTCACGCCAATACGCTGCATCATTTGCAGGGTTACTTTAAAAAACAACTGAGTAGCGCTCACAAGCAAGAGCTGACCAACCAGATCGCATCATTCAGAGAGGGCGTTGTTCCACTGCTAGTGCCACTGACACTGATCAATCACTACCTGATGGAATACCCGAACGAATACCTAGAATCACAGGTTTACCTAAACCCGCACCCTCAAGAACTTAAACTGAGATACGGATATTGAGCGACATACTATGGATACGACGAGACCTGCGGATTCACGATAACCCAGCGCTCGTCGCGGCAGTTGAAAACGGCGTAACGACCGCCGTTTTCATTTCAACGCCTCAAACGTGGCGGCAACACCACCTTGCGCCGATCAAAGCTGATTTCATCTATCGTCATCTAAAACAACTCGATTCCCAGCTCGCTGAATTCGGGATAACGTTGCTTCACCTGAAAGCTAGCGACTTTGACGACCAATCCAAACAGCTCATCGATTTGTGCCAGCAGCTTGATGCCAAGTGCGTCTACGCTAACTCTGAACCAGAGGTCGATGAACAAGCTCGCGATAAAAAGCTGATTTCAAGCGGCCTAAACCTGAAGATCAGCGATTGTGACGTTATGCTGCCACTCGGTAGCGTTCTCAACAAACAAGGCGAGATGTTCAAAGTCTTTACGCCCTTTAAGAACGCTTGGTTAAAAGAAGTTCAGGTGAAAGGCATCATCTGCAGTCCAGCTCCTGTCGAGTCAGCTGAACGTTCACAAACACAGCTTCCTGACGACTTACAAGCCTTAACCATCTCTGCTGACTATGATTTCGATTTTCCGCGTGTTGATTCGAGTCGCTGGCCATTAAGCCAAGATGTATTGGGCAATGTGATCCCCAATTTCTTAGGCAATAAAGTCAACGACTACGCACGTCTGAGAGATATTCCCTCAGTTAAAGGAACATCGGGGCTATCACCTTATTTAGCGATTGGCGCCGTGAGCCCACGTTGGTTAGCGATTCAATTGATTCAGCAGCAACCCGATCTGTTATTTGATACGCAATTACCGGCCTTTTGTTGGCTCAATGAATTGATTTGGCGAGATTTTTATAAGCATTTGATGTTCCACCACCCTAAACTGGTCAAAGGTGCTAACTTTCAGCAAAAATACAATGGTTTAGATTGGTATCACGATCATCCTAGCTTCAAAGCTTGGTGCGAAGGAAAAACAGGATATCCATTGGTTGATGCCGCAATGCGTCAACTGGTTGAAACGGGCTGGATGCACAACAGACTAAGAATGGTGGTGGCAAGCTTCCTAACCAAGCACCTGCTTATTGACTGGCGTTGGGGCGAGCGTTTCTTTATGTCGCACCTTATCGACGGAGACTTTAGTGCCAACAATGGTGGCTGGCAGTGGGCTTCAAGTACTGGCTGTGATGCTCAACCTTACTTCCGAATTTTCAATCCAATCACTCAGAGTGAAAAGTTTGATCCAAAAGGAATTTTTATTCGTAAGTACATACCAGAGCTGCAAAATATCCCAGATAAGCATGTACATTTCCCACATGACTTTATCGCTAAAAACGGAATAGACAGCGAATACTGGCAACCCATCGTTGAGCATAAAGAAGCACGATTGAGAGCCTTAGCCTTCTTCAAATAATTAGAGTGAATATTATGGATAACTCTCTATGGCTTGATAACTTTCTCAACATGTATCGAGAACTCGGAACCGACAATTTCGACGTGCTTAAGACGGTTTATCACCCTGATATTGAATTCCAAGATCCGCTGCATCATGTCAGCGGTATTTCGGCGCTTACGCACTACTTCGAGAACCTCTACACCCAAGTAACCAGCTGTTACTTTCATATCGAACACACTTTCGAAGCGAACGACGAAGCTTCCGTTTACTGGACGATGCAGTTTGCTCACAAGCAATTAAATGGGCAAAAGCCAATCGAAGTACAAGGGCACAGCCACCTTAAGATGCTCGACGGTCAAGTGGTCTACCACAGAGACTACCTCGACGTCGGCTCTATGTTGTACGAACACATTCCAGTACTGGGCTGCGCGATCAAATCCATCAAAAAGAGGGCGAGCCGATAATGCGTATTATGATTACAGGCGCGACCTCTGGTATCGGCCAATCCCTAGCTAAAGATTACGCTCAGCAAGGGCATCAGGTGATTGCTTGTGGCCGCAACTCAGACAAGCTGCAAGCCTTAGTTGACTCGCACGAGACAGACGTCGCGCATTCATCAATTTCACCGCTCTGTTTCGACTTGACTGATTACCACAACTTCCCAGAACTCGACCAAGACAAGCCGCTCGATCTGCTGATTTTAAATGCGGGTGATTGTGAGTACATCGACGACCCAGTGAATTTTGATGCCGAGCTTTTTGAGCGCGTCATCAACATAAACCTAATTTCAATTGGCTACGCCCTTAAAGCTTGGTTAAAAAACATCAAGCCCGGCGGCCGTTTGGTTTTAGTCAGCTCCAGCGCCAGCTTTTTACCTTTGCCAAGAGCCGAGGCTTATGGCGCTTCAAAGGCAGCCCTCACCTACTTAGGCAGAACACTTTCGGTTGATCTGGCAACGCACAACATTCATGTCTCAATTGTGCACCCTGGCTTTGTTGAAACGCCATTAACCGAGCGAAATACGTTCTCTATGCCTATGATTATTAGTAGTGAGGCCGCAACTCAGCGAATCGTAAATGGTATCGCTCAAGGAAAGAGTGAAATCGATTTCCCAAGACGATTCATCATGTTGATGAAGCTACTAAGAATGCTCCCAACTCCAGTTTGGCAAAAACTCGCTTCAAGGATGGTATAACAATGAAGAAAATCGCCATTATTGGTTCAGGTATCTCTGGACTCACTTGCGCGCATATATTAGATAAGCACCACGACGTAACAGTATTCGAAAAGAATGATTACGTTGGGGGGCACACCGCGACCGTTGATATTGAACATCAAGGCTCGGCGTTTTCGATAGATACAGGTTTCATCGTATTCAACGATCGAACCTACCCGAATTTCAATCAGCTTCTAGAACAACTCGATGTCGAAAGGCAACCGACTGAGATGAGCTTCAGCGTCCACAACACCACCACTAAGTTCGAGTACAACGGCCACAGCATTAATTCGTTGTTCGCGCAGAGGAGCAACATCTTCAAACCTCAGTTCTGGTCTTTAGTGTCTGACATTCTCAAGTTCAACAAGCTGTGTAAGGCTCAGTTTGAAAGCAATGAATTCACACCAGACGTTACCCTTGGCAGTTTCCTACGAGATAATCAATTTTCCGACTTTTTCAGCCAGCACTACATCTTACCGATGGGCGCGGCGATTTGGTCGACAAGCTTGGAAGAAATGGAAGAGTTTGAGCTCAAGTTCTTCATTCAGTTTTTCTACAACCATGGATTGCTCGATATCGCGAACCGTCCTCAGTGGTATGTGATACCAAAGGGATCGCGTTCTTATGTTGAAATCATCCTTTCACGCCTAAGTAAGACTGTTGCACTGAATACATCGATTAAACAAGTGACTCGCCAAGAAACAGGCGTCACGATTGAATTTGAAGATGGCAGCGCACAAGGTTTCGACGAAGTAATCTTTGCTTGCCACTCAGACCAAGCCTTACGCTTGCTTGGTGATGCAACAGAACAAGAGCAACAGGTACTGGGCGAGATCCCATACAGCCGCAATGAAGTGGTTCTGCACACCGATACTCGCTTGTTACCAGACAGAAAACTGGCTTGGGCAAGCTGGAACTACATGTTGGATGGCGACAGTAAACGACCTGCCTGTGTCACGTACAACATGAACATTCTGCAAGGCATCGAAAGCCAAGACACCTTCTGTGTCACCTTGAATCAAAGCGAAGCCATCGACCCAGAAAAAATTATTCGCAGCTTTGTTTATCATCACCCGGTACTTAATTCGAACACGGTCGAAGCTCAGCACAAGCGTGAGCAAATCTGTGGCAAAAACCAGACGCACTTTGCTGGCGCTTATTGGTATAACGGCTTCCATGAAGACGGTGTCCACAGTGCACTCGATGTGACCAAACGCTTCGGTTTAGATTTGAGTACGAGTTCCGCGCTATGAACAGTCAAACCCTGACACCCGAGATGGGGATCGCATCCGAAAAGAGTGAAGAGCTCAGCGGTATCTATTGGGGTAACGTCAGACATCGCCGCTTTGGCGACATCACTCATGAGTTCAGCTATCAGCTGTATATGATGGGGTTAGATCTTGATGAGCTGCCCCAAACCACAGCGCGCAGTGCGCTGTTCGGAACTCGTTGGTACAACCCGATTCGCTTTGTCGAATCGGATTATCTCGCTGAAAAAAAAGAAAATGTCACCACGGATGAACCAAAATCACTTAAGCAACGTATAGCTTCCAAAGTGCAACAACTTGGTGGGGTTTGGTCTGATTCAAACCGTGTGACGATGCTGGCTCAGTGCCGCTGTTTAGGCATCTACTTCAGCCCAATCAACTGTTTCTTCTGTTATGACGAGACTGGAGATTGTAAGTACATGTTGGCTGAGGTGAGTAATACGCCTTGGCGAGAAAGACACTACTATCTCATCGACATGCACCAAGAATTGAAGGTAAAAAAAGAGTTTCACGTTTCGCCGTTCATGGATTTGAACATGACTTATTTTTGGAAGATTAAGCCACCAGCGAAACGCACGTTAGTTCACATCGAAAGCCGCCGAGACGACAAGCTTTTCGATGCGACACTAGCCCTGACGAAGCAGTCAGTAACCAAGACAAACATTAGACGAACGGTATTCAAGATTCCGGCGATGACGATAAAAGTCGTGATGGGAATTTATTATCAGGCTCTCAAATTATTCCTGAAAAAAGTACCGTTTGTGGCGCATCCAGACTCAACATCTTAAGCGCTTAAAACAGAAATCATTTCTAGCTTGGGTTCGCTCCAATCAAGGAGCTGAACTCAGCTTAGTTGGCACAAAATATTAGAATGAGTTATCAGCGAGGTTTACATGGAACAGCTTGCCAAACAAAACAACAATATTGAACAACAAGCTAAAGCCGTTGCTGTTTCAAGCAACTGTAAATATCGAGCTTTAATCTTCAAGGTGTTAGAAAGCCTGCAATTCGCAACGCTTGAAATCATTGAGCGCGACCAGCATTCAGTATTTGGTGATCGAGAAGCTGAATTGAAAGGTCGAATCGTGATTCATGATGCGACCTTTTTTAGAGATGTGGTCATCAATGGCAGCATTGGGGCATCTGAAGCCTATATCGATGGTAAATGGACCAGCCCAAACCTCACGCGTGTGATTCAAATCATGGCTCGTAACCAAGCCCAATTGGATGAGCTTGATGACAAGACACAATGGATTTCTCGCATCAAAAACCTATTGCTGCGCCGTAAGAATGCCAACACCGAGCAAGGCTCTAAGCGAAATATTCTCGCCCACTACGACATTGGCAACGAACTGTATGAGCGCTTCTTAGATAGCTCGATGCAGTACTCTTCCGCAATCTACAGCGAAGACGCAGAAACCTTGTCGAAGGCTCAACAAAACAAAATGAAAACCATCTGTGAGCGACTAGAACTGTCTGAGAAAGATAGCGTGGTCGAGATAGGCACAGGGTGGGGCGGCTTAGCCATCTTCATGGCGCAACACTACGGTTGCCACGTCACCACTACCACGATCTCAGATGCCCAACATGCACTAGCTGAACAGAGAGTAAAAGCGCTTGGTTTAACCGACAAAATCACCCTGCTCAAAGAGGATTATCGCAATCTCACTGGTGAGTATGACAAGTTGGTTTCGATCGAGATGATAGAGGCGGTCGGACATGAGTATCTACAAACCTTCTTTGAAAAATGTTCCTCGCTACTTAAGCCCTCAGGCAAGATGCTGATTCAAGCAATTACTATTGCTGACAGCCGTTACGACAAATACCGTAAAGGTGTCGACTTTATTCAGAAGTACATCTTCCCCGGCGGTTGCCTACCTTCTGTTTCAGTGATGACCCAACACCTTGCGACCAGCACCGACCTTGTGGTTCAAGAAATTGATGACATTGGCCTGCACTACGCTCGAACGCTGAATGATTGGAACATCGCCTTTGAAAATAGTTGGGAAGAGCTCGAGTCTCTCGGCTATTCAGAAGAGTTTAAACGCTTATGGACCTTCTACTTCTGCTACTGTGAAGGCGCATTCAAAGAGCGCGTGATCAGCACTCACCATGTAGTCGCAAGAAAACCTCGTTACTTTGGAGAAAAAGATGAAGCGGTTTTGGATTATTAATCTCGTACTGTTTCAAGCGACCTGGGTTTGCAGTGCTTTCTTTACCGCGCAAGCCCCGTTCGTCACACCACTGATTGTAGTGGTTCACTTCCTTCTATCACCGACTCGCAGTAGCGATTTGAAGATACTCATTTTATTACCATTGGGGCTATTGCTTGATAGCCTCTTACTCCACTTCGGCGTGTTTGCCGTCGACTCTGAAATTGCGAATCAATCGTGGTTCCCGGTGTGGCTTGTCTGCCTGTGGATCATGTTCTTAATCAGTTTTAACCACAGCCTAAATTGGCTTTTAAAATGCTCGAAAGTGATCTTGTTTGTCATAGGGTTCGTAGCAGGTACTAGTAGTTATTGGGGAGGCATCAAAGCAGGTGCTCTTCTTACTACTTGGCCAGATGCATCGGTAGTTGCTGCCCTTGCAATAAGTTGGGGGATTTTGTTGCCCTTACTGGTGGCCGCCTACTCCAACTTAATACAACCTAAAATGGCAATAACGAGGTGACTTATGGCTTATCCACGCAACCCGACACAAACGTTCAAACCTGAGCGAGGTATTGTTCGCGCTCATCAGCAAGCAAAAAACACACTTCTAAGCTTTATTACTCTCCCGTTAATATTTGCTGCGCTGTTATTTGCCGGACACGCTAGAGCCTCTGCTGTCGATGATCTGAACAAACGTGGTGAGGGTGAAATGAGTTACCTGTTTTGGACTCTCTACTCGGCAGAATTCTACGCGACTCCAACCAACTCCGAACGAGCTTTGAAGCTTGAGTATTACCGCTCTATCGATAGCAAAGACCTCGTAGACGCTACCGAAGATCAGTGGAACAAGCTTGGCTACTCTGACAGCAACATTCAACGTTGGTTGAAACCCTTGTACGCGATGTGGCCGAACGTGGAAGAAGGAAGCACACTAACGATTCGTGTCGCTGAAGATAACGTAAGTCGTTTTTATTTCGATGAACAACCGATCGGCACCATCCAAGACAAGCAATTTGGTGAAGCCTTTCTAGCGATTTGGTTGTCTGAAAACACCTCTGAACCCGGTCTTCGTAAACAACTTTTAGGTTTGAACAAATGAATCCAAAAACAACAATAATAAAATTTGCTCTGGCATTTTTTTCACTCACTTGGCTAGTGGGCTGTGGCTCTGCAAGTTTAGAAGACCATGTCGACACAACGCCAGAGCTCAAGCTTGAAACCTTTTTTAATGGCGAGCTAATGGCCTACGGCATGGTGCTAGACCGCTCTGGTAACTTACTGCGCCGCTTTGATGCCAAACTGATCGCGACTTGGGACGGTGACAACGGAGAAATAAAAGAGTGGTTCTCTTTTGCTGATGGCGAGCGCTCAACTCGCGTTTGGAATCTGATCAAAACGGGCGAAAACACCTATTCTGGGACTGCCAACGATGTCGTTGGAACCGCTTATGGTGAAACCCAAGGTTCTGCGCTGTATTGGAAATATGATCTAGAAATTGAAGTAGACGGCAGCACCTATGAAGTGGTGCTCGATGATTGGATGTTCTTAATGGACGATAAACGCTTGTTCAACAAGACTGAGATGTCTAAGTTTGGCTTTAAAGTCGGAGAGGTCATCTTATACATCGAGAAGATTTGATGTAACTGCCGTTTCTGATTCTTAGTTTTAAAACGATGACTACATCTACAGTACGTAACAAAACAGCCCACAACAAAAATTGTGGGCTGTTTTGTTTGATCCCTCGAATAGCATACCTGCATGCTCAAGCCATTGTGCTAAGATGCGCCACCAGCATACAAATGGACTAGACTGACACTAAGCAGTCCCCATTTGTTTCGCTAAGCGTAGATTCCCTACCATGAATAATTGAAAAGGCTTTAAAGCATGAGCAAGTTGACCTCAGCGGAGCGTAAAGCTCGCGACAATGAACGTTTCTCACAACGCGTAAACGACCGCAGAGAAAAAGGTGAAGACGTAGTTGCTTACGCACTGACCAACAAAAAAGCTGTAAAATTCCTGACTAAGTCAGAGAAAAAACGTTTCAACGAAACGAGAGCGACTCTGCAAGAAGAGAAGCGAGTGAAAGAACAAGAAGAGCTTAACCGAATCGAAGACGCGTTCACGATCAAACAGTTCGACGACGAATAATCACTTATGATTACTCAAAAGCGCTGGCTCTATGCCGGCGCTTTTACTTGTTAGTTCGTTGTTTTTTAACGCTGTTATTTCTTGCTAAACCCGTCGATTCTTAACGGCTTTCCCCCACTCTCTTAGCTCAGCCTTACCGCTCGCCCGATCACCCAAGCTATTAACCTATCAACCTATCAACCAGGCTATCGATCAACTTTAGCCATAGATCTCAGAAAATCTTAGCCTAGCCCCTTACTATCTCGAATCAACTCTACAAACTTAAGACAGTATGATTTTAATTACCGGATCAAGCAGCGGTTTAGGCGCAGCGCTCGCGATACAATACGCTAACACTGCAACAGACGCTCAGCGTGTAGCCATTACAGGTCGCAACTCACAACGTTTAGCAGAAGTAGCGCAAGGCCTACCTGCGAATACCATTAGCCAAGCGTGTGATCTCTGTGACCCGCACTCAGTGAGTGAGTTATTGGATGCGTTACCTGAAATGCCTAAACTGGTGATCCACAGTGCTGGCAGTGGCTACTTCGGTAAAATAGAACAGCAAGATCCAACCACCATCAGCGACATGCTGAAGAACAATATCGAGTCTTCGATCTTTTTGATTCGCGAGCTTGTGCAGCGCTACAAAGATCAATCGGTCACCATTGCAGTGGTGATGTCGACGGCGGCCCAAGGTGCTAAAGCGGAAGAGTCCACCTACTGCGCGGCAAAATGGGCCGTGAAAGGCTTTATCGAATCGGTGAGGTTGGAGCTAAAAGGTCACCCGATGAAAATCGTGGCGGTTTACCCTGGAGGAATGGCGACCGAGTTTTGGAATACAAGCGGTAAAGACATGGATACCTCGAGCTTTATGACCGCGCAAGAAGCCGCTCAGATGCTACAACAGGCGTTGACCAGCACAGAGCATGGCTTCGTATCAGACATCACGATAAACCGCGGCTAGTGCTTAGATAGAGCTACAAGGAAATAGAGCCGCGAGACAATTATTTGTGAGGGTGAGCATGAAAGTGTGCGACAATGCTCGGCGTAAATTCATATTCAAGGTTTATTATGAAACTTCTAGTTCGTAACCTATCGCGCTCTACCTCTGAGCAAGACATCCGTGTGCTATTTTCTGAGTTTGGCTCAGTAAAAGAGTGCAGCCTAGTTTTAGACCAAGAAACTGGCGACTCAAAAGGCTTCGCTTTTGTTGAAATGCCAGAGCAAGAAGAAGCTAAAGCGGCACTAAACAAGCTGAACTTGTCAAAGCTTGGCAAAAACACGATTCGTGTAAAAGTAGCGAACTCTTAATCGATTCAATGCTTCATAAGCCGCATGGCTTAGCTTAACAGCAGCACAGATGATAAAGCCCGTAACGATATGACGTTTTCCAGCGCAATATCGTTACGGGCTTTTTGCTGCTCGCAATTCTCTTTTCACACGATTTGAATACGCCTACAGACCTTCATGTTCATCAATAGCACGTCTTGCTTCGGCCATTGAACATCCAGATTCCATCACCAGCTGAGCCACAGTCATTGAAGGTGTAGCGGCCAACAGAGATGCCAAACACACCACGGGTTTAGGCAGCACTTTGTCGATTGCAATTGCTATCCAACCGTCTTTTTCATGGGTTAACATCGTTTTAAATTCAACGAGTTGATACTCTTGAGCGACCAACAGCCAATTACGCGAACGACGAACTCGTTTCAACTGACATCCACATTCCGCAGCATTCACCATCACTTGGCTTTTATCACTCACTCGATGTACAAAACTATTCAATGGGACGCTAAACATAACTCTCTGCTAATCAATCTATTCCTACCATTCAAGAGCTCTCTACCTATCTCTCAAAACTTTCTAACTGTCACTCAATTAAAACCGTACGTAGGATTACACAGACACAAAAAAACCGCCAGTGATGCACTAAGCAACCTCGCGGTTTTTGGATGTTAACGTGTGTGGTTTACGCTTTAGTTTCTACCACAATGTCCGTTTTTACCGAGTTCGCGATAAAGCAGTTTTTGTGCGCCAAGTGGTGCAGTTTGTCGAGCTGCTTGGCGGTGGGCTTTTTGGTACCTAAAAACACAATTTTAGGGCGCAGAGTCACCTTAGTGACCGATGAGCGGCCAGATTCATCTTCTTCCAGCACACCAATCGCATCATCGACATAGGAGTCGATCACGTACTTCTGCTTTGCGGCAATGCCCAAAAACGTCAGCATATGGCAGCTAGAAAGTACCGCGATAAAGGCTTCTTCAGGGTCAACATTCGCTTCCACCGAAAACGGCAGTGGCACAACATGTGGAGAGGACGAAGCAGGCACAGTAACACCGCCATCGAACTCCCATGTGTGGCCGCGGCTGTATTGGTTATCACTAAAGGCTTCATCTTGCGCTTTTTGCCAGCGAATGACCGCTCCGTATTCAGACATAATCCCTTCCCTTTTTAGTGCTCAATAAATTAACGATCAGCTGGGTGATTGACACCGTCGTTGGTCACCACATCTCCAATATCAAAAGGGTTCACCCCTTCCAAACAACCGATATTAAAACCATATTCATTTGGGCTAGAACGGCGCTGATGATGGGTATAGATACCGCAGTTTGAGCAGAAATAATGCTTGGCGGTATTGGTGTTGAATTGATAAAGCTTGAGATGTTCTGCACCTTTAAGGATCTTGATACCATCAAGCGCGACAGAACCCACAATTGCGCCTCGACGACGACAGATAGAACAATCACATCGGCGTGGCTTTTCTATTCCGTTAGGTAGGCTGAGTTCTAGTTCGACTGCGCCACAGTGGCAAGTTGCTTTGTGAAAAGGTTGGATAACCGTGTTACCGACGACTTTCATTTCTCTCTCCAATCACATCCCTTATGTTGGTCGTATCATAACCAGTTCAATGTTCTCTGTCCGTACCCGGGTGTTGAGTTCGAGAGATCTGTCATGCGCTGCTTCTCGGCTAATCTAACTAGACTTTTCAACCAAATCGCCAAACCGCTCAAACAAGAAATCAAGAAACAACCGGATACGCTTGGGCTGATATTTCTTGCTGATGTACACCACATTCAAATCGGCACTCGACACCGACATCGCGGTGTTGAAGTTCTTCATGTAGCCATTAAGCAGCGTCACAAGGCGCTGGTTATTGATGTCGCCTTGCACATCCAGTACCGATTTAAGAGCAATGCCCTCGCCTTTTAATGCCCAGTAGCGAATCACTTCGCCATCGTCTGAAAATCGCTTTGGAACAACAGTAATCGACTTCTTCATATCATGATCTTGGAAGTGCCATGTCTTGAGCTCTTCATTGCTGCGCAGCATGGCTAAACAATCGTGAACAACCAAATCTTGTGGTGTTAACGGTGTTCCATGCTTGGCAAGATATTCAGGAGAAGCACACAGCACACGTCGGCTTGGTGACAAGCGTCTGGATATCAAACTGCTGTCGACCAATTCACCATAACGGACCACGATATCCATGCCAGATTCAGCAATGTTCGAGAGGTTATCGTTCAAGTAGAGGTAAGGGATCACGTCGGGATATTGCTGACAGAACTCAGAGAGAATCGGAAGAATGTACTGCTTTCCGATGTCTTTCGGCGCGGCGATTTTGAGTGGACCTTTGACCTCTTTGACGCCATTTTGGATCAGGTTTTCGGCCTCACTGACATTATCCAATATCTCCAGACACGCCTTGTGATACAGCTCGCCAGAGTCGGTTAAAGACACATGGCGCGTACTTCGATTCAACAACTTCACACCATATCGCTCTTCCAGCGCTTGAAGCCTTGCTGTCATGGTCGCAGGTGATAAACCCAGTTCGCGCCCAGCCGCCGCTAACCCGTGATGCTTAACAATACTGACGAACATCGCCATATCTGAAAACTTATCCATACGATTCTCGCTTCCGTCTCTTCGTCTTACTTCTCGATCTTAATGCTCGATCTGAATACTCAGCGACACTATTCAGATTAACCGAATAATGAATTTATATTTTAACCAATTATCAAATTTAGTCGAATAAATATAGTGACAAACATCAACAGAACAACGCAGGAATTCAGAGCATGACTAACGAATCGACTAATCAAGAGCAACGCACTTTCGTCATCATTGGTGGCACATCAGGCATCGGTAAAGCACTCGCGATGAAATTGAGAAACGAAAACAACACAGTGCACGTCGCTAGCCGACATACAGGCCTTAATATCAGCAATGAAAAGTCAATTTGTGAATACTTCGAATCGATTGGCGTGTTTGACCACTTAGTCGCAACGGCTGGCTCATCCGCTCCCGCAGGAAAAGTAACAGACGTAGCAACCGCAGACGCTAAGACAGCTTTTGACACTAAGTTTTGGGGCAGCTTAAACGTAGCAAAACATGCCTCACGCTACATGACGCCAAACGGCTCTATCACGCTCACGACAGGCATGTTGTCTCGCAAAGTAGTGGCTGGCACTTACGTAAAAACCGCCATCAATGCCGCACTAGAAAGCGTGACTAAAATACTGGCGAAAGAGCTATCACCCATTCGAGTCAATGCCGTTAGCCCGGGTTTAACCATGACGGAAGCCTACAAAAACATGGACGATTCCGCTCGTACAAGCATGTACGACAACGCCAAAAATAACCTACCCGCAGGCAAGGTTGGCGAGCCTTCAGAGGTGGCTATGGGTTACCTATTCGCGATTAACAACCCATACGTAACAGGGTCAATCATCGATATCGATGGCGGCGCTCTACTCGGCTAACACTCCGCAAAGAAGCAAAGAAGCAAAGAAGCAAAGAAGCAAAGAAGCAAAGACATAAAGAACAATCGTTAGGGCGTGTATCTCACGTCCTAACAAACAAGAATTAACACAGGTACTTCACTATGAAATCAGAAGCGATCCATAAAGAAAAGATCCCATTCCAAGTTTGGATACTGACACTCGCAGCTTTTGCCATCGGCACCGCTGAGTTTGTTATTGCAGGCATCCTTCCACAAATTGCCACATCCCTTTCGATCACCGAAGGTCAAGCCGGATACCTAATCAGTGCTTACGCATTGGCTATCGTTATTGGTGGCCCGATCTTAACCATCTACCTCGCACGTTTTAACAAGAAGATGGTACTGATTGGCTTAATGGCACTGTTCATCATCGGTAATGTCTTATCAGCCCTTGCTCCTAGCTACCCACTTCTACTTGCCAGCCGTGTTATCGCAGGCTTAGTGCAAGGCCCTTTTTATGGTATCGGTGCGGTTGTTGCAACCAACTTAGTGTCTGAAAAAATGGCAGGTCGTGCCGTTGGCCAGATGTTCGCAGGCTTAACACTCGCTAACGTTCTTGGCGTTCCTGCTGGTACATGGGTGAGCTTGCAATTCGGCTGGCACACCACTTTCTTTACCGTGGCTGCACTTGGCACGATTGCGATGATTTCTATTCTAACGTCAATCAAATCGACTGGTCACAGTGAAGCAAAAGACATCAAAACTCAGCTGTTAGCGTTCAAAAACCCAATGCTGCTGATCAGCTTGGCAATCACTGCTTTTGCTTGGTCTGGCTTCATGACGCTATACGGATACCTTGCGCCAATCGCTATGCACATCACCGGCTACGGTCAAGAGTCTGTTACTTGGATCTTAGTGATTGTGGGTGTCGGCTTAATCATCGGTAACACCTTGGGCGGACGCTCTTCAGATAAAAACCTAGGCAAAGCTTCAATGTTTTGGGCCGTCGCAATGATCGTGTCATTGGTTGTAGTTGGCCTTGTGGTAGACAACAAAATCCTATTCGTTGCAGCGGCATTTGTCTTTGGTATTGCATCATTTGCGAACGTTCCAGCCATGCAACTTCGAGTGATGAACAACGGTGGCGAAGGCCAAGAGCTAGCAGCAACCGCGAATATCTCAGCGTTTAATTTAGCCAATGCCTTTGGTGGATTCCTTGGCGGCATGGTACTCGACAGCCAACTAGGCGCAGGCATGATTCCATTCGCAGCCGTTGTTGTCCCTGTTATTGGTTTGCTGCTTATTGCGAAAGCCAACCGAGCGGGGAGGCCACAAAGCAACTCTATTTTCAGCCCAGCAGAAAGCAAATAAGCCCCAATAAAAAACGAAAGATCACAGCATTAAAACAAGGTAGAAACCATGAACAAATTATTCGAAACATCAGAACTAAAAGGCCTAGAACTGCAAAACCGCGTGGTTATGGCACCTATGACGCGCGCTCGTACTAGCCAACCTGGAAACGTGCCAAACGACATGATGGCAACCTATTACCAACAACGCGCAAGTGCTGGGCTTATCATCACTGAAGCCACGCAAATCTCAGATGATTCTCAAGGTTACTAATTCACACCCGGCGTTTATACCGATGCACAAATCGAAGGTTGGAAATCAGTAACCACAGCCGCAAAAGGGCAAGGTGCCGCGATATTCTGCCAATTATGGCATGTGGGCCGCGTGTCTCATCCAACCTTCCAAAAAGGTGAACTGCCAATCGCGCCTTCGGCACTGGCTCCGGTAGAAACTCAGGTTTGGATCTCTGATGAGAATGGTAATGGCAACATGGTCGATTGCATCCAACCAAGAGAAATGACCCAAACCGATATCGATCGCGTTGTTCAAGATTTTGCTAACTCAGCTAAAAAAGCTGTCGAGGCAGGATTCAACGGCGTCGAGATCCACGGTGGCAATGGCTACCTCATCGATCAATTTCTACGCACCAATTCAAACAAGCGCACCGACAACTATGGTGGCAGTCGCGAGAACCGACTTCGCTTCCTAATCGAAGTGGTCGATGCTGTGATTGAAGCGATCGGCGCCGATAAAGTTGGTGTGCGTTTAGCTCCCTTCATCACCTTCAAAGACATGAACTGCCCAGACATCGTGCCAACGATTCTAGAGACATCAAAGGCGCTGCAAGCGCGTGACATCGCTTACTTGCACCTATCAGAAGCCGATTGGGATGACGCGCCTGTGATACCTGAAAGCTTCCGTGTCGAGCTAAGAGAACTATTCTCTAACACAATCATCGTCGCTGGCAGCTACACACCAGAACGCGCCGAAGAAGTGTTAAGCAAAGGCTACGCTGACCTTGTCGCATTTGGTCGCCCATTCGTAGCTAACCCAGATCTCGTATCACGCCTACAAAACGGCAACGAACTATCCGATCTCGACGGCGCCACTCTGTTCGGCGGCAACGAAAAAGGCTATACCGATTACCCAGCATTGTAGTGAATTTGGAGGAAATGTTTCTAATCACTAGAAACATTTCCTTCAGGCAAAAGAAAGGCTCGCGTGACTAGTGCGAGCCTTATGCAGTTTAGGGGGTAAACCACAATCTGATATTAATCTTAGACTAATTATTTAACTTATGAGCCTTTATGCACTTGCGCGCATTGATATTCTATTTTTAAATGATTCACTGCAATTAATCAATCGATAAAAGTTAGCGTTTGGTCAATTTAAACCACACAAAAATTAGCGATTTAGTGAGACACATCTCGAAAGTAATCATAAATCCCATATAAATCAGAGCTATAGACTTCT
The DNA here is from genome assembly GCF_041467715.1 of Vibrio sp. 10N.247.311.14. Lineage (NCBI taxonomy): Bacteria > Pseudomonadati > Pseudomonadota > Gammaproteobacteria > Vibrionales > Vibrionaceae > Vibrio > Vibrio sp. 10N.247.311.14. The sequence continues at coordinate 66,572 of NZ_JBFSVE010000015.1, read as the reverse complement.
GATTTGCCAATACCCTTCACCATTGGTCGCGAGTTGGCTGTGTAAATAATCGAGCGTATCTGCAACTGTCCCAGCAATGCCTTGTGGTGGATTGAACAACAGTAAACCACTACCGATCAGGCGATCATCACCCTTAGGATCTCGAAGGCGAAGCTCCGATTTAATCGGACTTGGCAGTAAACCATCTTTCACTGCGGTCACACAGTGGTTCAAAATCAGTGAGCTCTTGTCATCCGTGTAGAGCGGGTACCAAATTAGTGCAGATACTTTCTCCGACTGCTGATATGCCTTAACTAAGGCATCAATCACCGCGAGATATTCTGAATCGGTTTCATAGGGTGGGTCGATAACAATCAGATGATGATTGTCATGTTTAGCTACGTCATCAGGTAACGCTTTAAGCCCATCACCTGCGCTAATCGTAAGCTTGCTTGAAACACCAAAGTTACGCTGTAACTTATCAATATTAGTTTGCAGTAAATCAGCTTCATCTTGCTGAATGTCTGAAAAATAGAAGCTATCTTGGCTGCGACCTTGTTGGTAAGTGATGGCGGCAGAACCCGGATACAAAGAGATAAGTTGATTCGGATTGTAGTATTCCAGTACCGACATAAAAGAAGCGAATGCAGGAGGAAGATAAGCCTTATTGCGCCACAAGTACCCGACCCCTTCAGCAAACTCACCTGCATGATTACTTGGTGCGCTGGTGAGGTCATAACACCCTGTACCAGAGTGTGTGTCGATAACATTGAGGCGTGAATGTTGCTGCATTAATGACTGAACAAGTGCACTCAATACTGGATGCTTTAGCGCATCACCATGGTCGCCTACATGACATTGATGTCGATATTCCATTCCCTTGCCTCATTTCTACGAACGTCATCTAAACATACTTCATATCATGAGGGCTTGCCTGCTCAATCCATCGTTTTTTGAAATAGGCTCTCTTTTCTGTAACTGTTTGACTCTTATAAAAAATAAAGCCCCTCGTTTTACTATAAACGAAGGGCTTTGTTGACGTTACTGACTAAGTTGTACTGTTAACCAATAGATAACCTAAGGGTACTCACCCTCAACTTCTACCGGCGCTTTCACTTGGTAGTGACAAGGCTGTAGACCAAGTAACTTAGGCAGTGTGATACCTACTGAAACTGAAGACCACGTACCGCTGACAATACCTACAACCAGTGCAATCGCGAAACCTTGCAGCGCAGCGCCACCAAGTAGCCAAAGTGCAGATACGGTGATTAGCGTTGTACCTGAGGTCACCATGGTGCGTGAGAAGGTCGCTTTAACCGATTCGTTAAGCAGGTTATCAGTGTCACCATTTGGATTACCACGCAGCATTTCACGAACACGGTCGGCAATGATGATCGAGTCATTCAATGAATAACCTAAAATCGCCAACACAGCCGCTAACACAGTCAGGTTGAACTCGAACTGAGTAAAAGCGAACAGACCCAAGATAAGCGTCACGTCATAGATGATTGCGGCTAGGGCGCCGAGTGCTAAACGCCATTCAAAACGTACACTCAGGTACAGCATGATCATTAGGAAACACACCAATACCGCTAAGCCACCTTGGTCAACCATGTCTTGACCGACTTGAGGGCCAACCACGCTGCTGTTAAGCACTTTTACTTGGTCGCTGACAGAAGACAAAGCATCCACTAAGTTTGGCTGTGGAGCATCTGTCAGTTGGCTATAACGGATTGTCCAGCGATCCTGTTCTGCCATACCAACCACTTGCACATCTTGTTGGAAGGCCGTATCAAGTTTTGTTTTTAACGCATCTTTGGTGACTTGATCAGAGAGCTGAACCTCAGCAACCACACCACCTGTGAAGTCCAAGCCCCAGTTAAAACCTTTCACCGCCACCAGCATCACAGAGCTCATGAACAGCACAATAGATATCGCAGACATCACCTTACGAAGGCGAGTCATATTGCTATTTGAAAAATAGCGGTCTGAAATAGTCATTTTTGAAGTACTCATGCTTAAATCCTTACATCGTGGCGTTGGTCACGCCCCCAAACCAAATTGATGATCGCTCGTGAAGCAAAAATGCCCGTAAACATACTGGTTAGAAGACCTAAGCCCAGTGTCAGAGCGAAGCCCTGAATCGGTCCATTACCAATGGTATATAGAGCCACAGCAACGATCATGGTAGTGACGTTAGCATCGAAAATTGACGAGAATGCGCTATCGAAACCACGGTCGATAGAGCTAGCAAAGCTGCGCCCTTCTTTCATCTTGTCTCGAATACGCTCGAAGATAAGCACGTTGGTGTCCACCGCCATACCAACGGTCAGTACTAGACCCGCAATACCCGGCAGAGTTAACACCGCACCCGGTAGCAGCGCAATCAAACCAAATAATGTGGTCATGTTAACCACCAATGCACAGTTCGCGACCCAACCTAAGCGGCGGTACCATAGCGCCATAAACGTTAGCGTAAGGCCAAGACCAAGTGCCAAAGCAGCAAAGCCGTTGGTTACATTTTCAGCACCCAAAGATGGGCCAATAGTACGTTCTTCAATGATGGTCACAGGCGCAGTCAATGACCCCGCACGCAACAGTAACGCAAGCTCTTGTGCGTCTGCCAAACTGCCTGCGCCAGTGATTCTGAAGCGGCTACCCAGTTGAGATTGGATGTTTGCCACACTAATCACTTCACTGTCTTGCTTGCTGTTGCCCGCTCTATCACGGCTGTATTCGCTGTACACCGTTGCCATTGGCTTACCGATGTTATGACGTGAGAACTCGGACATTTTCTTACCACCAGAAGAATCCAGCGTAATGTTGACTTCTGCACTGCCCATCTCACCAATGCCACTGCGAGCATCAATAATGTGTTCGCCACTCAACACAGCCTTGCGGTCGACTACCACACGGTTGCCGTCTGAATCTTTCAGGGTTTGAGTACTGCGAGTGGCATTGTCGTACACCGAATAGAACGCCAATGATGCCGTTGCACCAATCACGTCTTTCGCTGCAGCAGGGTCTTGTACACCCGGCAACTCGATACGGATACGGCTTTCACCTTGGCGTTGAATCGATGCCTCCGTGATGCCTAGCTCTTCAATACGGCTGCGCATGATCTGCAGGTTTTGTTGAACCGTTAGATTACGTAGCGTTCTTTGCTCTTCTTCAGACTGAGTTAACGTTAGCGATTTATCTGAACGGTCACGTTGCCATTGTGGGAACTCTTCGCGAATCAGTTTCTGTGCTTTCTCGAAATCGGCATCAGTACGGAAGTTAAACTCAACTTGGTTGTTCACCACTTTACCGCGTGCATAACGCACTTGGCTGGTGATTTCATCGACTACAGATTGCGCTTGTGCGTGGTAAACCGGTTCCATGTCTACTTCTAACAGGAACTGCACACCACCACGTAAATCAAGGCCTAGCTGAATCGGTGCGAAGCCCATGTCAGTCAGCCATTTCGGAGCTGCTGGCTCCATCGCTAGCGCAACTGTCGCGTTGTCCAATAGGCGCTCATTCAGCACCTCTTTAGCCTTCGCTTGTTGTTCTGCGTCTTCCAAGATTACGACTAAACGTTGGTCTTTTTGAAATGCCGATTTGGCTTGAATGCCTTCGCTCGCAAGGTATTGGGTAATTTGGCTAGCATCGATGGTCTGTTCAGAACGGTTGTTAATTTGAACCGACGCATTCTCGCCATACCAAGAAGGTAAAGCACTCAGAACCATGATGATGATAGTGGCGATAAGCACCACGTATTTCCACTTTGAGTAGTGGTTTATTTGTTTTCTTTGAATGCGTTTTTTCACAGTCAAGATCTCTTCTTTGAACTAATATTTTGCGAACACGAGCAATGGCTAATCGCAACCAGAACAAGCTGATTGAAAGATAGTGATGCTAAAGCTGATGACGCTATGTTTGTTTTGGTTAATTGGCGAGTTCAACGGGCACAATTGACCATCGATACGACCAATTTAGGGTCAAACGATTAGCTAAGAAGTTCTCGGAAATGCGAGTATTGGATGTTGCCCTCTTTCCACCCAGAAAGCCGGGAGGACGGAGAACTCACAATACTGGTCCAGTGCAGCTTGGAATCCAACAACGGCGTGTTGAAGAGCAGGGAAGCCAGTATTGAGGGGGGAGAGAAGTCAATCAGTAGATGATAAGCAGGCTCAAGATCGGCCACGCTTTCTTGCTCGTTACTGAGCATACGTCTGAAGTTTGCTGCTTGAAGGCTTGATTCGGTGTCGTGATAGTTAGAACTGTCACCAGAAGGCACGGTGCCAAACTGAGCCTTATCACACTCTAAATAGCTCGACGGATTATCCGTAGTGGCTTGTTTACAAAGATCGTTCTGTGAAGATTGCTCTTGAGCCGAGTATATTTGAAATGGCTTAGAAGGAAACGAATAGCCGTTAGAATTCACTAAGCCAAAGCTCAGTAAAAACAACATTAAGACTAATCGGGTACCCAGTTTAAGCAATCTAATATCCAAACAACATTCTCGTAGATCGTCAATCTACAATACAAATGAAACGCTGTCTTGATTTAAAACATTTTTTTAGAAAATGATACGATGCAACCGATTAAGCACCCTCGCAATTTAGATTTACATAGATCTAAAACGGCTTAACAACTGGTGATGGATAGATGTTATGAATAGTAGAAAAACAAGAAAGCCAAGCGGTGATCGCTTGGCTTTGAGTTGTCTATTTCTGTTGGTTTCAAGCTTTAGGCTTTAGGACGCATGATGTTCTTAACCTTACGGCTATCTTCACCAAAGATGCGTTGGACAAGTTGATTCATGTCTTCCGCAGTAATCGACCTCGCCACTCGCTCAACTTGAGACAAAGCTTCGATATCGTAACCATGAAGTAAATAACGAGACAGATACCATGCTTGGTCAATAGAGCTCGTCTCGAGAGGCGTGAAGTCCGCTTCAAACTGTTTCACGACTGCGTGCATTTCCTTTTCAGAGACGCCTTGTAAAAGGTCTGCAATCACTTTATCGATCGCCACTTCGACTTGGTCAACGTTCTCCGGCGCTACCATCGCCCCGATAACCCACTCACCACTCAGCTCACTATCTGCGGATGATGAATACGTATATGGCGAGTAATCTAAGCTCAACTCTTCACGAATATAAGCATCTAAACGAGCCGCCAGCAGTCGTTCTAGCAAGTTTTCCGTGAAGATATCTTTTGCCGTTACGCCTTGGTCGGTTTCGGCTTCAGGTTCAGAGATGACTCGTAAGATGTACTCTGCACTATTCACATTGTTGATCGCTAAATCAATGCGTGATTCAGATGGCTGCTTGTAAGCCACCTTAAATTCAGGAACCTCAGCTTTTTCTAATGGAATCGAAGCCAAGTATTGCTCAACCAAAGGCTTTAATTCACTTGGGTCGATGTCACCCACGATCACCAATTGGTTATGCCTCATTTGACCAAACAATTGCTGATGAAGATTAGCGACGTCTTCCACAGAAACCGCTTCAACACGTTCTTTATCAACAAAGAGGTGGCCACTGTCTTGACGATAGATATTCTGGTTTCTTGCGCGCTCAAACTGACCGACAGGGCTGCTCAAGAAAGATTCTTGACCTTGTACAAACTCCTGTTTCACTGCCTCTAACTGCTCGGGAACAATTTTAGGCGCAGTTATGAAGGTATAAAGCGCAGCAAACGTATCTTTAAGTCCGTCTTTATTGATATTAAATTCAATACCATGACGAGTATTACCAATGAAAGAATCGGCGCTAATATTTTCACGATCAAAGTACGCTAAAAGCTCAGAGCCCGTAAACTCACCGACACCACTTCGATCGAAGGTAGGTAACGCAACCTCAACAGCTGGGTACAAGCTCGGATCCAAAGCGGCTTTTCCGCCGAGGCTCATGTACATCACCCCAACATCATCACCTGCCTCATAATCACGCAGGTACCACATGTCGATGCCATTGCTTAACGTCCACTTTTGGATGTATGGGTCAATAGACATTTGTTCAGCAAGTACAACCTCGCCTTGCGAGCTAGGTACAGCAAAAGCACTCGCTGTTCCAATCGCAAGCGGCGGAACTCCCGCCTCGCTATACGTGGCTTTTAAACTATCGAGAGAGTTGATGATCGCTGTTCTGTCTTCGGAGTCATCCATCCCAATAACAATAAAGTAATCATCAGAAAGTAGATTCTTGATGTTGTCGTTAATCACTTCAAGGCTCAAGTTAGCGATGAAAGCTTCCAAGCTTGCTTGATAATCTTTCTGTGATTGGACTATTCGATCATTGACTAACGCACTCACTTTGTAATTCGCGTGTTCAACACTGTCCATTTTATCCCAGTTATGCTCGATGTTATCCAGCAAGTCTTGGTAGTAGTACAGTTCGCCAGCAATATCCGTTTCCGAAACACCAAAATCACGCAATGATGCCAATGTAGAAAGCAGATCTTGTTGGATAACTTCACGGTCTCCAGCCGGAAACCCAACACTTATTGACGAATAGTAAAAAGCGCCCATTCGATAACTATCAGATGCAATCCATTGAGTCGGGAACGCGGCATCATTGAACACCGCTTCTAATCGTCGTTGAATCAATTGCTGAGCGGTTTCATCTAACCTGCGTTGATTCTGCTGAGCATGATTTTCAACTATATTTGAACCGCGGTTAAACGTCAGAGTGATGCTTGGCGCTTCTCTTCCTGCGTACTCAACATAATCATCTTCATTGAATGAGGTCGTTTTCTGTTTCTCTGGTCTCGGCGTATCGCCACGCTCCCAGCTAGAAAACTTTTCTTCAATAAGTGGAATCACAGTTTTGATGTCCACATCACCAGAAACGACCAGCTCAACTATTTGAGGTTGATACCAAGTCTGATAAAAGTTGGTGATGCCTTGAGGAGTAGCATTCACGATCGACGATTTAGTCCCTAATGCATCTTGCGATTCGTACGGGCCGCCTTCAATGAAGTGGTCAAAGAATTTCTCTCCGAATGACTTATCATCGAGGCGAGCCATACGAAACTCGCCAAGAACCACGCCTTTTTCTTTTTCGACTTCTGAACTTGATAGATCCAGGCCATCACCAATGTCACGCATCCACGTCAAAGCAGACTGCAATTGGATGTTATCTGGCAAATCTAACTGGTAGACCGTCTCTTCATAAGAGGTGTAGGCATTAATATCAGCACCAAAGCTAGCGCCTGCGTCTTCGAATAGACGAATCACATCGTTCTGAGAGAAGTTTTTACTGCCATTGAATGCCATGTGTTCCAAGAAGTGCGCGTAGCCTTCTTGTTGAGAAGTCTCTTGAATCGAACCGGCGTGCACGACTAAACGAACAGATACGGATTCTTCATGATCTGGATAAACATGATAAGTAAGGCCATTTTCTAGTTGGCCTGAAGTCCATGCCGGATCCGGCTGGATTGGCGTTTCGGTAGTTTTTGATGTTGAGCTACAGCCAACTAAGGTGAGGCATAGAGCCGTCGCTAAATAATATGTTTTCATAACAACCTCTTAATGTCATTCATCGACAATATACAGATTGAGCTAACGATTATTATTTAATATTGAACCTGATGAGTATCTTTGTGATCTAGATCTTTATTTTATAAATCATAAATCGTTATGTAAGATCGCTGTGCTCGTTTAAAGCAGCGTTTTGATAGAGCCTAATACATCCATTTAAACTCGCTAACTACATCCATTTAAAATCAATGGCTACATACATTTAAGCTAGTTCGCTACATACCCTTAAAGAGCGCTTGCGAAGCGCGGCTGATCGGTAACTTCTCTCCTGACACATAAGCAGACATCTGGCCTGAGAGCCCTTTCTTCACTTTATCAATGGCCGACACTTTAACCACCACCGAGCGATGGATCTGCCAAAACTCATCCGGGTTAAGCTGCGAAATCAGCTCTTTTAATGATACGCGAAGAATAAATTCCTCTAGCAAACCGCCTTGGCCTTTTTTGAATATCGACACGTACTTGTCTTCCGCTTTGAAGTAAGCGACATCATCGACGGCGATTAGGTGAATGTCTTCCCCTACACTGGCTTTGAGCCATGTGAGATACTTTTTCTCCGATAGATAAGGAGGCTGCGTTTGCTGTGACGTCGACTGGGATAGTTGTTGAAGCTGAGCCATTAACACCGTGATATCGGGCTGTTCTGGCGTGGTACCTGTTTGTGTTTGATTGCTCGACAGACGCGCTTGCACTTTCTGACATGTGGCCAGTAAACGCTCTTCATTGATTGGCTTGAGTAGGTAGTCCATCGCATTGTGCTCAAAAGCTTTGACCGCGTATTCGTCATAAGCCGTGATAAACACAATCAATGGTGGCGAATCTAGCTTGTTGAGTTGTTTCGCCAGCGAGATTCCATCCAGCTCCGGCATACGAATATCGAGAAAAGCCACGTCGGGCTTAAGCTGCTGAATACTCTCCATCGCCTCCAAACCATTTTGTGCCTTGCTAACGATCTCTAGCTCCGGCCAAACCTCAGCAAGGCTCTTGTCTAAGTGGTGCCTTAACAGTGCTTCATCGTCTGCGATAATCGCCGTTACGCTCGGCTGTACTGCTGGGTTGTTCATGGTCAGTCCTTTAAATTCACACTGTAAATCATCTATTTTGCGTCACTGTTCGGTGTTTTCTGATCTGTAATTCTAGGCGGCTGCCTCAGTCAACGGTAACAAGATCGTCGAGACTACCCCGCCTTCAGCGTGTTCAGTAATCGTTAGGCTCGCCTTATCACCATACAGGGTTTCGATTCTTTGACGAATATTGCTTAACCCAACACCGTGACCCGTATTCGCAGAAGGCGTTTTCAACCCAGCGCCATTATCAGCCACTTCAATTTTTAGCTGCTGTGCTTGTTGAGTAATACGAATATTCACTTGGCCACCAGCGGCTTTGGGCTCGATGCCGTGCGTGAGTGCATTCTCGACCAAAGGTTGAATCAAGAACGGTGGAATCACCTGCAAATCGCTAATCTCGTGTGTTTCAATCGAGAACGTTAAGCGCTCACCCAAGCGTATCTTTTGGATATTAAGATAAGCGTCTAACAAGTCGACCTCTTGTGCGATGGTCGATTGCTCGGTGCGGCTGTTTTTCAGAGTTACACGTAATAAGTCAGTCAGTTTTTCGAGCATCAACTTGGCTTTCGCGCTGTCACTCTCAATCAATACATTGATGGTCGCAAGCGTGTTGAACAAGAAGTGCGGTTCAATTTGGCTTTGCAGTTGTTTAAGCTGGCTTAGCACCACCACCTTTTCTTGGTCGGCCTGACGACGCTTGGCCACTTCCAATTCGTTATCGGCACGTAACTGCTGCTCCCGAGTATAGAAATAGTAATAGCAAACCGAACAGAAGATCACACCGAGCAAGACTACAGATTTAAGGTCCGAGATATTAGCCCCGAAATACCCGTTCAACCAATAGTGTGCGTTCAAGGTACCAAAGGTCATCGCGATCACCATTGAGATACCCACCTCAAGCGTTCGAGATGTCCTCTTAAACAACTTCACCAAGATGAAAGAAGAACCCACGGCGCTGTAGCCAAAGCCAAAACTGATTGCCAGGTTAACCGTTAATCCGCCGCCCCAAATCGTATGGGTTGTAATCGCAATAAGAACACAAAATAGCGTGGTGAACGCGAAACTCTTAATCCATGAAAATCGACTGTTTGAAGAAGTGTCCATTAAAATCGTCCTTTGATATTTAAGAGAATCATATGACTATCGGGTAAACTGGCGTAAGCAGAATCACTTTTACCACCTAGAAAGCGTGCAGCAAGTTCCAAATCCAACGATGAATTGCCATTATCGAAAGCCTGATAATTGAGCCACTGAGTCGCAATAAAACCGCCATCTTGAGGAGACAACATGACATCGAATGTTGGCGTGATATCTTCAAGCCAGCCATGTGTCGAATCCAGAGACCAATGAAACATGATGTTGTGTTGAACCAAATTGGCGTGCTGATAACCTTGAGCATAAGAACCTACCAACGAAGATGTCATCGGATTAACCGACAAAGACTCTGCACTTTCTATCGCGCTTTGCCACTCAGAATGACTCCAAGCACGGCTATCAAACCAGTATTCCAGCACCACATTATGGCCCGTGTCATTGGCCCATGTTAATCCTGCTAACGCTTGATAAGCCTCGCCCTGCTCTTCAAGATAAACCGGTTTAAGCATTGAATCCGGCTGACTGTAGCCAAGGCTTTGTCGCTGATAAACCACCGAGCCATGAAACTCCCAAGCGAGATTCAACACCGACACTAAACTCGCCCCAAGTAAGCCATGGCGTACATCGTCGTAATAAGCGACCCACTGATATTCGTGGTCGCCAACCAGATTGTAACGACGTATCCCAAAGCCTTGTTGCTGATTCTGCTTTTCGAATTCATTTACGTCTTGGGAAGTCCATGACGAATCGCTGTAAAGCAGTGTCCATTCGCCCGTCATATCGAACAGTGACGCTGAAGCCACACCGGCGCCCTCTTCTGCGACAATGCCAACAGGGTTTTGTCGGTAAGGCTTGATAATGTCTAACGGTCGGTAGCCATAACCAACACCCCAATCTAGGCGAACCTTACCGAGTGTCACATCAAGGTAGTGATCACCGAACGCTGAATTAGACAGTTCAACACCACCTTGCCAAAACAGCTCGCGCGCAATGAATTCCGATTCAAAGCTCGCGTCTTGGTCTTGAGGAGTATTAGTCAAAATATCATTGGCTTTCACGGCAAACAGGCCAAGCCAATTGCCATATCCAACTTCAAGATCCAACAAACCATTGAGTGACTGACGATTATAAGATGCAAAAGGGCTAAATGGCGACTCTCGCGATTCAACGGCTTCAGCACTCAGTTGCCAGTCCCACGCTAGGCTCAGATCGTCCGCTTGAGTCGTGTTACTCACACAAGACAATGCAAGAAAGCTAGCGATTAAAGGCTTAATGTGGAATCGACGACTAGAAGCTTTCATGGCACCCACCTAAAGCCCAGACACGCTATTACGTGATAAGTAAGCAGGGTTGTAGTATTTGTCCGCTAAAGCTTGTTCGCTTACCTCGCGGTACTCAATCACGGTTTTCTTACTTGGTTGAATCTTATCGAGCAAAGTCATCGAAACTACACTTGGCAAGCCATCTCGCACGCCTTCAGTAAACCAAGCTTGCTTGGCTAACTTACCTGAACGCAGATACAGATCCGCTTTAACAGGAAACGCTCGGTCTGCCGTTAACCACAGATCAATCGATTGATAGCTGGCACCCTTGGTTTTCGCCGTTAGCTTTAGATGATAAGTATCGAGTGTCTCGCCAGTCGACCTCTCAACCTGTTGCTCGGCAACCCACTTACCTTGGTAATCTTCGCTCCAAGTGAGCGTCGAAATGTCCCCTACCGAAGCTTCACCCAAGAGTTTCTGCATTGGTGTGATTCGGATAGGTCGGCGCGATTTCGGCATCAGTAACCAATAGTTGTCCTCTATCATCAGCATCTTTTGACCCGCCTCGACCGCCGACTTGAACACGACCAGCGACTCTCGGTTTGGTCTTGTGTAGACGTTGTATTCGCGGGTTTTGTCTAGTTGCTCGTCTTGATATAGCGCGACCAGAGAAACCACTTTAGACGCCTGTTCGCTGTTCAAGCGATAGCTATCCGCCTTGGCGATCATCTCTGTGACTTGTTGTGAATCGACTGCCCAGCTTGGTGTCGATGCTAGAACCAAAACCAATACAGAACCTAAAACAGTGAGTGAACGAGTAAATTTATACATAAACCAGCGCCTCCGTGATTGGCTTGTTTACGCCTTTGCGAGCAGAGAAATAAGCGGCTAGCAAACATACCGTCAACACACCTAAAGTGGCGTAACCAACTAATTCCAATGAGAAGTAAATGTTGAGTGGGTAACCCTCGGTTCTGCCGGGAGGTGGTGGCATTTGCACATCAATCACCAGCAATAACACCGACACTAAACCGCTCACTAACGCGCCGATCGCGCTGCCAATCACAGCCAACAATCCCGCCTCTTTTAAGAAACCTGCGACGATTTCAGACGGGTAACTGCCTAGTGCCGACAAAGTGCCAATCTCACGAGTACGCTCGGTCACCGACATGGTCATGGTGTTAAACAAAGATACGAACACTACCAATGCCATCACTGCGCCCATGATGCCGAAGATACGGTCGTAAAGGTCTTTAACCTTGGTGTAGAAGAACGCGCGATCTTGCCATGGGGTGAGCTCAATATCTGAGCCCTGTTGACCAACTTGCTTGTCCAAAGCCAATTGGATGCGCTGTTGAACCGTCGAGGTCTTGCTTGTTTCAAATAGAAACACCGACAAGGTACTGACTTTGTCTGACGCTAAAAGCTCTTGGGCAGTGATGATGTGTACGTATAACTGACGCTTATCCAGCTCAGGCACTCCTGTCGAGTAAATACCCTGCACCTTAAAATCAAAAGCGTTCAATGCGCCGTCACTGGTAGTCGCGAGCAGTGTCACCCAATCGCCAACGGCAACTTTGAGATTACGAGCAAGGTCAGTTCCCAGCATCACTTGTGGCTCTTGGCTGTCGTATCTTGGCGATTTCACATCCGAGAGGGTCTGACCGCTGCGCACATCTAAGAAAGGACCTTTCATGTCGAACTCACGCTCATTGACACCCGTTCCCATAAAGATGGTCGATTTGCTGCCGTTAGACACCAAACCACTAAAATAGACTCGTGGCTGCACACCACGCACGTCACTGTCGCCAATAATGCTCTTGGTTAGGGCTTGAACATTGTCTAGACCATTGCTCAGCGGCATGTCTTCATCTTGCTCAAAATATCCCGGTGTGCTCAATGTGAGATGACCAGTATCGCGCGCGGTCGATTCACGCAGAGATTCATAGGTGTAAAGCCCGTAGCCTCCAGCCGAGGTGAGTGCAAATACGGCGATGGCGATGATCAACACCGACAACAAACTGCGGCGACCGTTTCTAAATAAATTAAGCCACGCCAAGCGAAGCGATTGCAAAAAGCCAAACTGCATTAACTTGCCCATGAGACTGCCTCCTTGTTTGACACTGAAGAAACCAACTTACCGTCCACCAACTCAATCACACGGTCGCAACGTTTAGCCATTCTTGGATCATGGGTCGCAACAATAAAGGTGGTGCCAAACTCGTGGCCAAGCTCGTGCATAATATCGATCACGTTATTAGCAGTGTGGCTGTCTAAGCTCGCTGTCGGCTCATCGGCGATTACTAAGCTTGGGTTGTGGATTAGCGCTCTGGCTATTGCGACACGTTGCTGTTGGCCACCTGAAAGATTGTCTGGGCGATGATGTACATATTCGCCTAGCCCAACACGCTCCAACATCTCTTGTGCTCTGGTCTGCTGTTCTTGTTTCGAACATTGGTTCAACATCAATGGGTAGGCCACGTTCTCAAGTGCCGTCATCACTGGAACCAGATTGAAGCGCTGAAACACAAAACCCAGCGACTGACGACGAAAACGCGCAGCGGCGATTTGCTCAGTCGGATACGGTTGGCCATCAATATTGATCTGTCCTCGATAGTCCATATCCAACAAACCCAAAATATTCAAAAGTGTGCTTTTCCCTGAACCAGACGGGCCACACAACGCCACCATTTCACCGCGCCGGATATGTCCATCGACCCCGCTTAATGCATCAACACGTTGACCGCCCGTGACATATGCTTTGCAGATATCTTTAAATTCAATCATTCCTTTGTCCTCCGCTGACCCATAATTTTTAAGCGTTCGCAGTTGTTAATGAGCTTTAGTAAACCGCTATTTGGCTTTCGCTATTAGGGCTTTCGCCGTCATTGTCTCGATGTTGCCAGCATCGGTGTTTTCCATCTTTTCAAGCCACACCTGTGCTTGCTCGAAGTCCTCAGCACGAATCGATGCAGTAATGGCGTAACGGTAAATCCACGATGTCGCAGCGAAATGTTGCTGTTGGAAATCATCTTCCGCGAGTAACGCGAGGAACAGGTCATAACCACGATCGAAATGGTTAAACATGTCTGGCAGAGAGGTGTAAGTCACCGCTGCCATTGCACGGGTTAGGTAAGAATCTGGCAGCCCTTGAACACGGGGTTGTTCATGAATTGGTTGGTCTTCGTCTTTCAGCAGCACCAGTGATTTATCAATGGTTGATAAGCCTCTCTCCACATACTTCATCTTGTTCCAAGGTAAGAACGCATCACGCCCTATCAGGGTTTCTGTGCTTCCTAAATAAACTAAAGTCAGTGGCGTAGCGCCGTCTTGTTGCAGCGTGTCATTAAGGCGTTCATAAGCCACCTCAACCAAGTCTTCATTGCCTTGCGCCGCTTGGTTGTAGATATCGAGCACGTCTGAACTCGGGTTCGCTAAAGCTAACGACGGTGCAAACGAAACAAGAGCAATCAGCAATGAACGCTTAAGCACAGAAGTTGTAGAGCCTGAATTAAATGAGTGTGAAGTAGTCATGATTTCTAATCCCTTTCAAATGTTGACGTTGAAAGGTTAACTAGAATTTGTCGTGCAGTTTTACCAATGCGACGAATGGTAATAATGAGGAGTGAATGGTTGAGAGGCGGTGTGAGTGGGGATATAGGATTCAGTTATTGTATTTCAGTAAAAGTCGTGCTTATTTTGCACAACCCATATTTACTAATTATTCATACTGGGTAGACATAAACACACCTGATACATTGGAGCTATGTATTGTTTTTGTAATCTTCGGAATAGAAACGGTGATTCAGGAGATCGATGAGTAATTGTTGAAATAAATCATTCGCATAACCACTTACAGCTTTAAAATACGAGACAAAGTTAATACAATATTGTTGCACATTGAAATGGTTCAATGTTTATATCAAATTAGTTATGGATTTATCAATATCATGGAAGCAACAACAGTTAATGCTAACGAAACTCAAACGCCAAAAGTTCTAAACAAACTTGGAACTGCATCATATGGTCTCGTTGCAATTGGGTCTTTCTTACCTGCAATTACTATCAAAATGTGGGGAGTGTCTGAATCAATTACAGGTTTAGATGTCTACGGGTTCACTATAGTCTTACTAATGATTGTAGGCTCAGCATCCTGCGCTCTTGGCTTACCAAAAATCGTAGCAAAAGGCATTGGTGCAGTGTCATTAGCGTATCTTTATTACCACTTGTTTCAAGCCATCGGTGATTTAAATGAAATGGCGCAAATGATGGGGGGGCGTCGTGGTGGTGAACTGGGACAGATCATTGAATTAGCTCTACAAAGCGCAAATATTGGCATTGTCGCCTTACTACTTGGCTTCATTTCGTTAAACATTTTTATGTTTGTAGGTTACAAACTTCACCCTCGCTTCGAGGCATTAGATGTAATCTTGAAACACTACTCTTCAAAAGCCTCAGAAAAAGCCGTTGAAAAATCAACTCAAATCAAGAAAGCAACCGAAGAGAAAGCATCAGCAGTTAAACAGAAAGCCAATCAAGTTCAGAAAGAGCAAATCGATAAAGGTGAATAAACTCATTTAAATCATCAATTTTGGACATCTATTTTAACGATTTTCGTCCCATTGATAATTCATAGATTGCTGAATTAGGAATCAAACAGAAAATTCAATACGTTTAAAAGAGCTCAAACCAAACAAAAATAGCCGCTAATCAGCGGCTATTTTTAATTTTCAAACGAAGCTTTTACTGCTTCTTCGATGCGACTACTTCTTTGTCTCTTCAACCACGGCTTTCATCAATACTGATGTATCCATGCGGCCTTGTCCTTCGGCAGACAGTGCCTTGTAGGCGTTGTTGGTCTTTTCAGTCAGTGGAAGCTGGATGCCTTGGCGCTCAGCTTCATCTAGACAGAAACCTAAGTCTTTGATCATCCAATCAATTGCAAAGCCAAAATCGAACTTGTCTTGTGCCATTGTGGTAGCACGGTTTTCCATCTGCCATGAGCCAGCAGCGCCGTTTTTAAGGCAATCAACCAGAGTTGGGATATCCAAACCTGATTTTTCAGCAAGCACTAAGCCTTCAGATAAGCCATTCAACACTCCTGCAATGCAGATCTGGTTAACCATTTTCGCGCGTTGGCCTTGGCCGACTTTACCCATAAGAACTGACGACTTACCGTAAGCCTCGAACACAGGTTGAAGGTCGTTGAAAAGCGCTTGTTCGCCACCACACATGATGGTTAGCACGCCATTTTCTGCGCCCGCTTGGCCACCAGATACAGGTGCATCCATAAAGCGAATACCGGCTTGCTTCGCTGCCACTTCAAGCTCTTCAGACAGAACTGCAGACGTTGTAGTGTGATCGACAAGAATCGCGTTTGGCTTCATCGCTGCCAATGCGCCTGTTTCGCTGGTTGTCATGCTGCGTACGTCGTCATCGTTGCCCACACAAACCAATACCACGTCAGCTTCCGCTACACATTCAGCCACAGATTCTGCCGCTTTACCTTGGTGTTTATCAGCCCAGTCTAGCGCTTTACTGTGAGTGCGGTTAAATACCGTTACTTCAAAACCGGCTTTGACTAGATGGCCTGCCATTGGGAAACCCATAACGCCTAGCCCGATAAAACTTACTTTCATTTCTTTCTCCTTTTATTTGACCAAACCATCGCTATGAAAAGATCGAACACTCTCAATCAATGCATCAATAAGCAGGGTCAAAGCCTTTGGCTGATATTTTCTTTCTTTGTACACTAAATACGCTTGGCGATCACCCCGATGGTACTCAGGGAGCACTTGAATCAGATTCATGTCGGGATAAGACGAACAATATAATGAAGTTCAGCGATAAATCGCGACCAGAGAACGCTTTGTCAGCCGTACATTATGGAACGATGATCAAGGCTTGATCAATACTCAAAGCATAAAAAAACCGAGCACTAGGCTCGGTTTTTTTATAACTGTTGTTACTGTAAAGATTACAGCTCAGCGTTGTGGTAAACCTGCTGAACGTCATCACAGTCGTCAAGCATGTCTAAGAACTTCTGGAACTTCTCAGAATCTTCTTCAGCTACTGGCGTAGTTGTTTGAGGAACGAAAGTGATTTCCTCAACGTCTAGCGTTAGCTCTGGGAACGCAGTGTTTAGTGCAGTCTTCGTTTTGAAGAACTCAGTCGTTGGAGCGAATACAGTGATAACACCGTCTTCTAGCTCAACGTCAGTCACGTCTACGTCTTCCATCATTAGCGTTTCTAGGATGATCTCGTCGTCTTCGCCTTTGAACTGGAATACAGCTTGGTGAGCGAACATGTGAGAAACAGTACCTTCAACACCGATTTTCGCGCCAGTTTTAACGAAACATTGGCGAACGTCTTGGAAAGTACGGTTGCCGTTGTCAGTTAGACAGTCAACGATTACGCTTGTGCCACCTGGGCCAAAACCTTCGTAACGAGCTGGTTGGAAGTCTTCACCGCCGCCGCCGTTCGCTTTATCGATCGCTTTGTCGATAACGTGAGCTGGTACTTGGTCTTTCTTCGCTTTAGCAATCAGGTGCTTAAGAGGTAGGTTCATGTCTGGGTCAGAGCTGCCGTTCTTAGCCAGTACGTAAATCTCTTTACCGTATTTAGAATAAACTTTAATTTTTGCGCCTGCAGTTTTCGCCATTGAGGCCTTGCGCACTTCAAAACTTCTTCCCATCGGGATCTTCTCTCTGATTCAATTAACGGTGCAGATTCTAGCAAATTACTGTGTCATTTCAATTCTACAGCACTGCTGGGCAAGGTTTGTCTGCGTTTATGCGACACCCATTACCCGTTTGTATTTTTCTACAGACTGATCAAACCAAGCCTTTTCTTCTGGGTCACCTAGCTTCATTGCTTCTTCAACAATGGCTTCAGGGCCACATTTCGCTTGCTTCAGTTTCCATACAAGAAACGATGCTTGCTTATCCAGTTCGATTTTATTTTTCTCGCTGGGTGGAAGGAGTGAAAGGTTGATAGACATTATTAGCCTTCGTCTGTAATACACTTGGCCGAGAAATATATCATAGAGCAGCCTCATAAAACCAATACTATGAGTAACAGAAAGGGTTTATGAGACAAGAAACCAAGCAAGTCGCTGATGCAGGTCAAGCTAGTTTAAGAGAAGTGACACCCCATGATGCGAAAGTATCACTTATTCAACTCATACTATGAGCTGTTTAAGGCAATTATTCAACTCACATTATGAGCCGAATAATGAGTTAATCGCATCACAGAGGTTGCAAGAGTAACTCCTAACCTACAAAACTATTCACTCACCGCGAACACATCGCAGCGTGAGGCGCAGATGAAATCATTTTTGTGCAGGCCTTTGATTGAATGACTCCACCAAGTGACGGTGACTTTACCCCACTCCAATAAGATCGAAGGATGGTGGAACTCTTCTTCTGCCAGTTCTGACACTATGTTGCTGAATGCCCATGCTTGCTTGTAGTTCTTAAACTTAAACACCTTCTCAAGCTGTGGGATGCCGTCTCTTTCCATGATCTGCCAATCAGACAACTCCAACAGTAAAGATTGTTGTTCATCTTTACTTAGGGCAATCGCGTCGATACTGCAGGCTTCGCATTTTTGTTCATTCAACATGTGTTGGTTCCTTGGGTTCAAAAAGTGGTAGTAACCCCGCGTCTATGGCGAGATCAGCTTGCTGTAATAGGTTTTCCTGACTGATTTTAAAGAGCTCAGATAGCTCGTCGATCACGTAATATTTCGGCTGCATGATGTCGATTCGATAAGGAGTTCTTAACACCGTCTGCAGATCGAACCGCTCACGAACCGCCAAATCACCGCCCAATGCGTACATGGTTTCCGCCGGAGACGAGAGAATGCCACCGCCATAAATTTTCAGTTTTTGCCCCTCTTTTACTAAACCGAACTCGACCGTAAACCAATACAAACGGGCAAGATAAGCGCGCTGTTTGGATGTGGCGGCTTGGCCTAGTTTTCCATAATGCTCAGTGAAAGCCGCGAAGTCGGCATTGGTGAGCATGGCACAGTGACCAAAAATTTCATGAAAGAAATCAGGTTCTTGTAAGTAATCGAACTCGTCTCGCGTTCTCAGAAATGTCGCAACTGGGAATTTCTTGTTGGCGAGCAAATCAAAGAATCGGTCGAAATCGATCAATGCAGGCACAGGCTGAACTTGCCAACCGGTTGTTTCCATTAGCACTTTATTTATCTCTGGCAGCTGGGGAACTCTGTCTAATGGTAGATCCAGCAAGGTCAAACCGTGCAAATAAGCATCGCATGCGCGGTCATTAATCACGTCCAGTTGCCTTTTCACTAAGTCGTGCCAAATAGCGTCTTCTTCGAGGCTCCACTCAACCCATCCCTCTTGGCTCACGGGCTTAGAATGATATTGAGTCATTACACACCTCCTTTCGAATGTCTCACTTTAAGCCTATCTCCACTCCTTATAAGCGCCAATTTGCGCGATTTTTCGAAACAAGCGATCGTGTAACATTTTATTTACACAATTCCACCAAGCGCTTATTTTGCTGAACTTTTGACTTTGTAAAACCTAAATACCAGACTGAAAATGTTAACTTTTTGTTAAAGGTAAAGGAATGCACGAGAGCAATAAGCCAATTTGGCAACCTAGCGACCAGCGTATCGCACACGCCAACGTAACCCGATTTATGGATAGCCTCGATCAGCAGGGCGTACTCGAGCGGGAATTGAAAAACTACACGGAGCTTCATCAATGGTCTGTGGAACATCCCGAGTCGTTTTGGCAGAACGTGTGGCAGTTTTGTGGAATGGTCGGCTCGCAGGACAATATTGATAACGCACAAAGAGAGCTCATAAAAACTCAAGGCGAGAGCCGCTGGCAGCAGCCTAAATCGAATCGGGATGCGGTGTGGTTTCCGAATGCTCAAGTTAACTACGCAGAAAACTTGCTGCATTCAGCAAAAACGTTGCCAAACGAGCTTGCGATTTGGTTTGAAAATGAACGTGGCGAGCAGCAAAGCTACACATGGAAAACCTTGTGTGAGGAAGTCTCTAGTGTTCAACAGTGGCTCCTGGATTGTGGCGTGGAGCAAGGTGATGTAGTTGCCGCTTATACCCCTTATCTGCCACAAACCGTGGTCGCAATGCTAGCCGCCACCAGCTTAGGGGCGATTTGGACATCGACCTCGCCTGATTTTGGAGTAGAGAGTGTGATTGAGCGATTCGGACAGGTGAAACCTAAGGTGCTGTTCACCTGTGACGGTTACACCTTCAATGGCAAAACGTTCGATATGGCGGGCAAGAACCGTGAAATCATCGAACACTTAAACGAATTAAAACAGGTGTGTGAGATCGGTTATTTGAAACCGAGTAATGACTTAGAGAAGAGCGATTTAGAGAAGAAAAAAGTTGAACATGATGTGTCGATTCTAAGCTGGCACAGCATCATTAATCACTATCAGACAAAACCTCTTCGATTTACTCGTGTCGGCTTCAATGAACCGTTGTTTGTACTCTACTCTTCCGGCACCACAGGCAAACCCAAATGTATAGTGCATTCTGTCGGTGGCACTACCATCAACCACCTAAAAGAGCATCAGCTTCATTGCGATATTAAACCAAGAGATCGCGTGTTCTACTACACCACTTGTGGTTGGATGATGTGGAACTGGCACGTATCTGCGCTCGCCAGCGGTGCTTGTTTGGTTATCTTTGATGGTAGCCCGGTTTACCCGCAACCTAACGTTCTATGGGATTTAGCGCAGCGTGCTGACGTATCGACATTTGGCACCTCAGCCAAGTACATAGAAGCGATTGAGAAAGCCGAACTCTCACCAATCGACAGCCACTCTCTGCCTCAATTAAGAACACTGTGCTCGACGGGTTCTGTGCTTTACCCAGAGCAGTTCGATTACGTTTACAAGCACATCAAGCAAGACCTGCATTTAGCGTCGATTTCTGGCGGCACGGATATTTGTGGCTGCTTTGTTTTGGGTAACCCAATCTCGCCTGTATATCGCGGTGAGTGCCAACAGGCCGGGCTCGGCGTCGACATCAAGGTGTTCAATTCGTCTGGTCAAAAGGTCGATCACGAACGTGGCGAATTAGTATGCACCAACTCCCTACCCAACTTCCCCGCTGGCTTTTGGAATGACACCGGAGAGCGCTATCACAGCACCTATTGGGATAGGTTCGACAATGTGTGGCATCACGGTGATGAAGTCGCACAGAGCGAACATGGCGGCTACCTGTTCTACGGGCGAGGCGACACCACACTCAACCCCGGTGGCGTGCGAATTGGTACGGCCGAAATCTATCAGCAAGTGAACACCATTGACGGCATCATCGATTCGATAGCAGTCGGTAAAAACATCGACCGCAATGAACAGGTATGGCTGTTTGTTCAGCTGCAGCAAGGTGTGAATTTAGATGAAAAGTTACTGACAGCCATCAAAAGCAAACTCAAATCCTCTTGTTCGCCAAGACACGTGCCAAGCCAGATATTTGCGATCAGCGACGTGCCAAAAACACGCTCTGGCAAACTGGTGGAGTTGGCTGTGAAACAGGTGATCAATGGCAAAAATGTAGAAAACCTCGGGGCTATCGCTAACGCCGAGGTTTTGGAAGAGATAAAGAGTGTTGTTTCGCTGTAGCGCTCTTATCTCACAAGCTCTCAATTAGAAGAAAGTAACTTCCAACGAAAGCCCTCCACGAATAAACATCGTGGAGGGCTTTTTTATCTTCGTATTAACTGTAACTCAGGTTTAAGCGGTTCTAACAAATTGCTCAACTCATTTTTACCCCTAATTGAAGCGAATAATATTTAACCAATTTTTAATCAATCAGTCATCAATATTCTCTAACGTAAACACTCAGTGAACGCGCGTGCAAAAATTAAGGAGAAATTATGCATAAGTTATTTTGGCCAGGGCTAGCTTTACTGGCAAGCTCTCAAGCCTTGGCATCAGTCATTCAGGTAGAACCTGTAGATCCAAGTAAACATACATTCAGTGACATCTATTACATGCAGCAACATAACACCCAAGACTATGGAGATAAGCTGACGGATTGGTTAGATCAGGGGTTTGGTATCGTGGAATTGGATGTGATCGATAGAGGTAGATGGGAACACGAAGAGTTTGGCCCTTACGTGTCTCACTCCTCAAGCCCCGGCAACAAAAACTGCGCAGCAGCTGGCAATACTCGGCTGGGTCATTGCTTCGATGACATCATTCAATGGACAAACCAAAATAACCCGAAATACCCCTTAGTGGTTCTAATCGATCTAAAAGTCAGTTGGGATCCCGCTAACGCATGGAACTACGATGAAGTTGGCATGATTGACAAATGGATCAGTGACTACTTGAGCGAACACCAGTACCGGTTCTCGTCGTACTTAAACGAGCATTTAGTGCCAGCAGCAACAGCAGCGGAACACGCAGGAGCAGTTAACCCCAGTAAACACATTCGTGAATTGACTAAAACATTTGGCTGGCCCTTACTACGCGACCTTCAAGGCAAAATCATCGTTGTTCTCACTGGTGGAAAAATAGGGAGCAAGAACCAAAACTACCGATCAGGTTGGAACTGGTTATGGGAGACACATGGCGTGGTGCCATCAACTTTCATGTGTCCTGAAGGTAGCACTATTGAACATATTAAGGTGGGAGGGCAACTCAATGGGATATCAAAAGAGGAGTCTCAACGCTTTATTTGTAACAACATGGGTCAGAGTAAGCACTACCAAAATGTCGCAAATGAAGCCGCTAATAATAAGCAAATGATGCATATTTGGGGAGACTCTCTAGTTAGCCCTGAAACATTTGAATACAACTACCTTTCAGTTAGCCACGGGGTGCAGTTCATCAATAGAGAAAGATCTAAACCTCAAGATATTTCGACTTGGGGTAATGCTGTTCCACTTATTGGCGTACGACGTTCAATCGCGGGTTTTTTCCAGATTTACAACGAACAAACCGGGCTGTGCTTAAGTGTCAAAGACTCTAAATATAGTAACGGAACTCAGCTAATCAGCAGTCAGTGTCAAAAGTCAGAGGATCAAAAGTTTGTTTACACCGTTGAATCTCAGCTAAGACCCAAAGGAAACTCTCGATATTGCGTGGATATCAAGGGAGGGAAAGCAGGGAACGGCAAAGACCTTCACTTATGGAGTTGTGATGGAGGAACCAGCGAAAAGTGGAGTATTACACCAACCAGCGCATTCATTAGTTGGCACAGTAACACTAGTGGTGACGACGGTAACGGATACTGCATGGACAATAAAGGGGCTGGGGCAGGAACACAATGGCACCTCTACTCCTGTCAGGATTTTAACGCCAATACTCGCTTCAAACTGCTACCAGTCACTCGTTGGGATGACACTCACCAATAAATATTAACCCATATCTAATTTCAGTGAAGCTTAAAATCGCTTCGCCATCACGATTTTAAGTTTCACATCTTCGTCATCAATCTGACATTTAGCTTCACTAAGGTAATAAGCATTAGTTTGAACGCGCGTGCAATAACGCTCAACTTATCAAGGAAAGGGAGAACGTCATGTTCCGAAAAGCAATCATTGCCTCGGCAATTCTCGCCACAACACCATTGGTCAATGCAAGTGAACTGGTCATTGCAAGTCGCGATAGCAGCTATGGCGAAGCCATGGAATTTGTAGTGAGTGAGTACAACAAGGTTAAGCCAGAGACGAAGGTAACCTTGGTTAAACGCCCAACCAAAGGACTATATGAAAGTACGGTTCTTTCTATGCGTGAGCAAACGGGTCATTACGATGTGATCCTTATGGACGATACGTGGGCACCTGAGTTTTTAACCAATCAATGGTTAGCACCACTGTCTAGCTCAGTAGAGGATACTGACTTTGTTCAAGCGTCATTTGATATTGGCCGCTACCCAGATGCAAGCGGCCCTGCTTATGCGATGCCAATGGTGGGGAACGTTGCGATGTTCGCATGGAATCGTGCTGAATTTGCAAAACATGATCTGTCAGAGCCAACGTCATGGACAGACGTGCTCAATTCAGCAAAAACCATCAGTGAATCAAGTGACACTAATGGCGTGGTTTTTCGTGGCGTAAAAGGCAACCCTATCGTGACGGGTTTCCTACCTGTACTTTGGGGATATGGCGCTGATGTGGTCGACGAGAATGGCCGTTCAACTCTCGACTCTAAAGAGGCTGTAGAAGCATTAGAAACCTTCCTAGCAATGAAGCAATTTGCGCCGAGAGGCGTCGATGTTTACAACGCTGATGAAGTACGTGATTCGCTGCAAAAAGGGACAGCGGCAATGGCGATTGAAGTATGGCCAGCCTGGGTGCCAAATCTAGATAACGCTGACGTATCCAACGTTGTGGGTGATATGGAGATAATGGCACCGCCAGCAGAAGTAGGAAGCCCTGCGCCAATGCTAGGTATTTGGCAGCTCGCCATTCCTTCAGACTCAAACAACAAGCAAGAAGCAGAGGCATTCTTAAAATTTGCAACCAGCGCCGATATTCAAAAAGCTCTCGCTCTCGACTACGGCATGCCACCAACGCGTAACAGCATTTACTTTGATGACGAAGTGGTGAGCAAGTATCGTTGGTATCCACAACAAGCCAAAGCACTATCAACTGGTAAGGCTCGTCCTAGAATCCATAACTGGGCGGAAGTGGAAAGTATCTTAGGTGACTTCTTACAGTTAGCAATGATGGGGCAAATGAGTCCGGAGCAAGCCCTTAAGCAAGCTCATACTCGCATCAATCGTATTGTTAAATCGTAATCACTCATAATGAATGCCATCGGTATTGACCTGTGTCGTTGATGCCGATGGCTGCTTTTAGGCTTTTGTATGTTGTTTGAAAATCGTAAGCAGCTCACTGTTTTGTTGCTCCCTGCAATGCTTGTGCTTGGCTTACTCACGGTCTACCCAATTTTGTCGGTACTTTACAATGCGTTCTTCAGCTTAGACAGTGAACGTGCCGGCTATCAATTCATTGGCTTCGCGAACTTCAGCGAACTCTTCAATGACTTCTTCTTCATCGCCGCGATAAAAAACACGTTCGTTTTTACACTGGTAGCCTCAACCGCTCAGGTGCTGCTTGGTTTGGCATTAGCCTTGCTGTTTCATCGCCAATTTCCTGGTCGACGATTCGCTCTGCCCATTATCATCTACCCGATGATGATCTCGACCTTAGTTTGCTCTTCTATATGGCGCTCTTGGTACCACTATGATTTCGGCCTTCTGAACGCCGTTTTGGTGTCGATTGGGCTGCCTGCACAAGAGTGGTTGTTTAACCCTAACTTAGCTCTATTTGCCATTGCCATGGTTGATACTTGGCAGTGGACGCCAATGGCATTTCTCATCATTCTCGCGGGATTGCAATCTGTGCCGAAAGACATCAATGAAGCCGCGATGGTCGATGGTGCAAAAGGCTGGAAATCGACGTTTTACATCACCTTACCGCTCATCCAGAAACAGATATTATTGGCCTTTCTTCTACGCTCGATAGACACCTTTAAGCTATTTGACAAGGTGTACGTGATGACGGGAGGAGGCCCGGGGAACGCCACAGAAACCTTATCGATGTTTGTCTACAAATACGGTTTCCGATTCTTTGACTTAGGAATGGCAAGCGCCTCATCACTGGTCATGCTCGCTATCTCACTCTCTATGACTCTTATCTATGCGAAACGCGTAATGAAAGGAGGCCAAAAATGAATACACGCCTTCATATTTTTTTCGTCTGGGCTGCGACCGGCCTATTTATACTTCCGATCATTTGGATGTTCGGTACTGCCTTTAAGTCACCCGCGGAAATCTTACATTCTGGGACCGCATTATTGCCTTCGACACTGAGCTTCGACTCCTTTCTAAAGGTATGGCAAGGGGAGCTGTTTACTCTAATCAGTAATACCGTACTGGTATCGCTATCTGCAACGGTGGTTTCCGTAATTGTGGCATTCTTCGCTGCTTACGCGTTGGTTCGATACCGCTTTCCAGCCAAACTGGACAACCTGTTTTTATTGTCGGTGTTAATCATCAAAATGATGCCACCGATTGTGGTCGCCATTCCGTTGTACTCGTTAATGAACCAATTCGGGTTACTAAATAGCAAGCTTGGGCTGGTATTGGCGTATCAGGTTTACACCCTGCCCTTTTGTATCTGGATGCTGCTAGGCTTCATTCGTGACGTCCCTTTAGAGATTGAAGAAGCAGGCTCAATGGATGGCGCTCACTTGTTCAAACGCCTTCAATATATTGTATTTCCACTCTGTGCCCCAGGTTTGGTTGCCACGTCTATTTTCGCCATGATTTTGGGATGGAACGAGTTTTTATTCTCTCTTCTTTTCGTGCACACACCGGACAAATTTACCATCCCGCTGTTCATTTCTAACTTCATGACAGAAGACGGCACCGCATGGGGCGAGCTTATGGTGATAGGCATTATCTCCTCTGTTCCTATGCTTTTTCTTGCCAGCTATATGCAGAAATACCTGCTGCGCGGCTTTTCGATGGGCCTGAAATAGGGATTGAAATAAGGAATTAATCATGACGAAACTAAAACTAAAAAATATCCATAAAACCTACGGTGACCACATTGTGATCCCTGAGGTTAACTTGACCATCAACGACGGTGAATTTGTCGTGCTTGTAGGCCCATCAGGTTGCGGAAAATCGACGCTTCTTCGCATGATTGCTGGTTTAGAAAGCATTACTAAGGGCACCATGACGCTCAACGAGCATATTTTGAATCGCGTACACCCTTCTGAGCGTGAAGTTGCGATGGTATTTCAGTCGTACGCTCTCTATCCGCACATGACGGTAAAAAAGAACATTGGCTTTCCGCTCAAGATGGCAGGGGAATCCAAAGAAACCATCGATTCATTGGTGCAGTCCACAGCCGAAAGCTTGCAACTCACTCCCCTTCTAGAGCGCTTACCCAGTGAGCTCTCAGGTGGTCAAAAACAACGAGTAGCCATTGGCCGAGCCATTGTAAGAAATCCTGAACTTTTCCTATTTGATGAACCGCTATCTAATCTAGACGCTAAACTACGCAGTGAAATGCGCCTTTATTTAAAGCAACTACATCAGAAGCTCAAGTCCACTATGGTTTACGTGACCCATGATCAAGTGGAGGCCATGACACTAGCGGATAAAATCGTGGTGCTTAACAAAGGATCAGTTGAACAAATAGGAACGCCTGAGGATCTGTATAACAGACCACAGAACAAATTCGTTGCCTCATTCATTGGCTCGCCAGTCATGAACTTTCTGCCAGCTGACACCTATGAGGCGCTCACTCATAAAGGCTTAGTGCCAAAAGGGGTTGTATCCGTCGGACTGCGCCCTAATCAGGTTTGTGTCGACTCCATTAACCCAAATTGCACAATGACTGTAGAAGTCATGGAGCCGCTCGGTTATGCCCGTCTCTATTATGGGCATTTGAACGGTTCAGCCTTCATTGTAGAAAGTGATGAACTGTATGACGTGGGTGACGCTCTGCCTATCAACCTGCCTAATTCAGTGCAACATTGGTTTGACGACAACGATGAACGAGTACTCGATATCGAGGTTTCTCATGCCGCATGATTTTAAGGTACACACACTTGGGATTGGGGATGCTTATGATGGAGAGCATACTAACGCCAGTGTTATCGTCAAGCAACGCGATTACTCGTTATTAATTGACTGCGGCCCAACGGTGCCAGCTGCCTTATTTCGCTGCAATATAAGTTGCCATGAACTCGATGCCATCTACATTACCCATTCGCACCCCGATCACTGCTTGGGGTTAACCACACTGCTCAATTGGATGGACTCAAAGCAACGCTCACGACCAATCAAAATCATTGTTCAACGTGAACAAAAGGCGATTATCGAACCTTTAGCTCATTTTGCACATTGGCCTGTTGATGCCTTGGGTTATGAGATCGAATGGTGTGAGAGTGAAACGTTAACGAAGATTGGACCTTGGGATGCTCAAACCGCACCGACACAGCATGCAGTCAGTAATTTGAGCCTGCATTTAACCACCTCTCTAGGCTATCAACTCCTCTACTCTGGGGATGGTCAATTAACTGGGAAGAGCTTAAAACTGGCCTGCGAGAGCGATCTAGTCTTTGCTGAATGCGAGACGATCGAACCTCATACCAGTCACGGATCGTGGGCGCAACTCTCCAGTGTTGAAGTAAAACCTGGCAGTCAGTGGAAACTCTATCATATAGAACCAGCGGTACGCTCGCCGCTTTCAATTGCAATCCATCATCGTACTGAGTTCGAGTTGGCAAAAGAAGACGAGATTCTGGTTGCTATCAATCATTGGGGAAACGGTAATGTCGCTTAATCAACCAGGTTCAAACTGCTCAAGTCCAAATCGAGTTCAATCACGTGACGAACTTAATGTCATGTTAAACACCGTTATCGAGATAGCTAACGACGCGGCAACCATTGCAATGACATGGTTCAACAATCGACATGACCTGTCAGTGGAGTCAAAGGGACACCACGACTGGGTATCTGAAGCTGACCGAGAGGTAGAACAGTTCATTCGCCAAGCACTAAGCCACGCTTACCCTACGCATCACTTCTTTGGCGAGGAGCTTGGTGGGAAGTTAATCGCCCCTTGCTGGGTAATAGACCCCATTGATGGCACGACAAATTTTCTCTACGGGCATGGCGACTTTGTTATTAGCATCGCCTTTCTAGACCAAAATGGCGCGTGTATTGGCGTGATCGCAAACCCAATACAAAAGCGAGTGGTCGTCGCCAGTCGCGGGCAAGGAGCCTACGAAATTAAAAATGGAGAGACCCGCCCTTTAAGGCCAAGGCCACTTTCAGACAAAGAATTAGTCATAGGGCTAAATCTTAATTACCAACCAAAGGTTGCCAACGGCTACTTACGCAACACAGAATGGCTAATTGAGAACGGCCATCAGGTTCGAGTGAGTGGTTCCGCTGCTTGGTCAATGACACAAGTAGCCTGCGGAGAACTGGACGGATGCTACATGGGACACGTGTATATTTGGGATGTTCTCGCGGCCCAATTAATCTGCGCCGAAGCAGACTTAGTGGTAGCCCCGTCACTCACCACCACTTATACTGGCCCAGTGTGGGCATGGCCCAAAGGATCAATACTGGAACAATTGTGCCAGCCATCTGATGGCCACGATGTAAGCCAGAAAGTTCGAAAGGAGTCCATTTATTAATAGCACGAAAAAGACCGTTACCGCGCTGGATGTTGCCGAGCATGTAGGTGTCTCACGATCCGCTGTTTCAAGAGCATTTACCGAAGGTGCAAGCATTCAAGCCGACAAACGAGATCGAATTCTTGAGGCGGCAAAAACACTGGGCTATCAACCCAACTTCTTTGCTCGAACCTTAAGTACCCCTGCACAAAAAAAACGGTCAAACTTAGTAGCCATATTGATCAGCGACTTTTCAAACCCGTATCAGTCGCATTTATTTGAGATCCTCTCCAACATACTTCAACAACATGGCAAGCAGCCTATGCTACTCAACGTTAAGCACGAGCAGGACTTAGAGCAAGCCATATTACGCCTCTCTGGTTATCAGGTTGATGGCGTAATTGCTGTCGCAGGATCTCTCCCTGTCGAAGGATTTGAACAATGCCTAAAGCTCTCTCTACCCCTTGTGACACTGGGACGAGCGGACGAACGAGGCATCATTCCCTCTGTTCAAACCGACAATGTTCAAGCTGGTCGCCTTGCTGCTGAACACTTGATTCGCCTCGGTATAACAAAGCTCGGATTTATTGCTGGTCGGCAAGACGGGTCAGCCTCAAATGAACGCTATCAAGGCTTTAAAAACGTCGTTGAAGAGCAGCTTGGCTTTATCCCTGAACGTTTGTGCGCGCACAGCTACGGCTATTCAGCCGGTTTTGAGTTGGCTATTCGAGAGATAGAAGCTATTCGTGAGCTTGACGGCATTTTTTGCGCTTCAGATGCGCTCGCTATGGGCGTCTTGGACAGCTGTCGCGATATCGCTCGTATCCCAGTGCCAGAACAGTTAAGAATCGTTGGCTGTGATAATGTTCCCCAAGCGGCGTGGCAGGGTTACCAGCTCACAACCATTGCCCAACCGGTCAATGAGATAGCCAAGACCGTGATGGAAAAGCTCAACCAGATCTGGTCAAATCAACACGGTACTCAAACCTACACCCGCATTTCTCCCATATTGAAGGTACGCAGAACCTGATTTGGCATTTATTCAGGCTCTTAAATGTCAGGCTGTGTATAAGCTATTGCAGTAAAGCCAGTTGTTAATTGTTGCTATTCGCTTACATCGGTACATTCGCATCCGCTTGGTTCTCTGGCATCGCCCCAATAAAAGCGGGTAACTGATTACACGCTTCAACAATCGAGTTAATCAACGGATAAGGTGACATATCAACGCCAAAACGCAGCGCGTTATACACCTGTGGCACCAAGCAAATATCGACAATGCATGGTGAATCGGTGAGGCTATAAACTGAATCAGCGTATGTTTGACGATGCTTAGAAAGCTTCTCTTCTAATGCCGAAAAACCTTGGCTCATCCAATAGTGAAGCCAGTCTATTTTCGCCTCTTGCTCACACGACAACTCTCGCTCCAAATACTGCAACACACGAAGGTTATTGAGAGGGTGAATTTCTATCGCAATATCCTGCGCCATTGCCAACGCTTGATAGCGCAATGGTGTTTGCTCGGGAATCAACAAGGAGTCTGGGCTGCTCTCACATAAATATCTTTCATCCAAGTATTGCAAAATAGTCAGCGACTGATTGAGTTTAACTTCACCATCCACCAGCACAGGCACTAACTCACTGGCGTTGAGCTCACGATATTGTGGATCATGCTGCTCGCCGCCATTACGCACCAAATGCACCGATTTAGACTCATAGTCGAGTTGCTTTAGGTTCAATCCAATACGCACCCGATAGGCGGCCGAAGAGCGCCAGTAACCATAAAGTGTCATGTTCTGATTCATACAATGATCTCGCTCGAGCTGAATCTTTATAATATGGGCTATAACGCTCGATATTGGCTAACTTTTTGGTCAATCGCACCAAAAATGGAATCACCCGCCGTATCAAACATCTCTAGGCGAATCGAGTCGCCAAACGACATGAATTTAGTCGACGGTTTACCATCGCGAATCGTCTCAATCATGCGCACCTCGGCAATGCATGAATAGCCCACGCCGCCCTCGGCAATTGAGGTGCCGTGGTCAGTGCCTTGCTTATTCGATACCGTGCCTGAACCTATGATCGCGCCTGCCGACAGTGGTCGAGTTTTAGCTGCATGCACAACCAACTCTGCAAAATTGAAGGTCATATCTACACCGGCATTCGGACAACCAAAAGGCTGGTCGTTGTAGGTCGATATCAACGGTAAATGTACCTTACTGCCTTTCCATTGCTCGCCAAGCTCATCAGGTGTTACCGCAACCGGAGAGAACGCAGAAGACGGTTTAGACTGGAAGAAGCCAAAACCCTTAGCAAGCTCCGCCGGAATCAAACCGCGCAGCGACACATCGTTCACCAACATCAGCAAGCGAATCGAGTCGTGCGCTTGTTTAGCGCTAGCGCCCATCGGTACATCACCGGTCACAATCGCAACCTCACCTTCGAAATCGATGCCCCACTCGTCGCTGGCAAATTCGATATTGTCACAAGGGCCGATAAACGCATCTGAGCCGCCTTGATACATTAATGGATCAACCCAGAAGCTTTCTGGCATTTCAGCACCACGCGCCTTACGCACCAGTTCAACATGGTTTACATAAGCACTGCCATCCGCCCATTGATATGCGCGTGGCAGAGGTGATTCACAATACTGAGATGCAAACACTTCACTGCCAGTCACATGCCCGTTGTTTAACGAGGTGTATAACTCTTGTAACTGAGAAGCCACGCTGTCCCAGTTATCCAATGCTACCTGCATGGTTGGCGCTAGATGCATCGCATGGAAAATTTCGGTTGCAGCTACACATTGTTTAAGATCTTTACTTACGACCATCAATAGACCGTCGCGAGTGCCATTTTTCTTGGTTGCTAATTTCATCCTTGTCCCTTACTTCTTATCGTCAGCCATGGTTTGAGAACCTGTCTCTTGCAAACCAGTGTCTTGCCAACTGTAGACATATTCTTTGTTCTCAACGCTATCGAGTTCATCAGAGAACTGCAGCGCGTGGCGAGTATCGATCATCACCGCGACTTCATCAGTGAACTTTTTCTTATACGCTTGCCCTGCCTTAAAGGCTTTTGGGTGAGGCCCATGCGTGAAGCCTGCAGGGTGGAAGGTCACCATGCCCGCTTCAATGTTATCGCGGCTGAAGAAGTCACCAGCGTGATAGAACAGCACTTCGTCGTAATCATCGTTGTTGTGGTAGAACGGCACTTTTAACGCCCCAGGATCGCTCTCAATCGGGCGTGGCACAAAGGTGCACACCACAAAGCCTGCGCCAACAAAAGTCGTGTGTGCAGACGGTGGCAAGTGGTAGCGATGTGACATCAGCGGTCTGATATCGCGCCAGTTCACTTTCACCACAGCCAAGTCACCATGCCAGCCAATCGCGTCTAAAGGATTGAACGGATAAGTGATCACGCTGACTTTGTCGTGGCGTTTTACCTGAACTTGAGTTTGATCTTCTGAATACTGAGCGCGGAATTGATCGTTGATCGATGGTATTTCAAGAACCGCTGGATCAAACACCGCGTGATTGCCGACCATGCCTTTCTCTGGCAAGGAGTAAGCCGCGTCTGTGTTCTCAATCATCAAGATAAACATCGGCTCGCTTGGCTCTAAACGCCAGTTGGTCGAGCGCGGGATCATCACGTAATCCCCTTCACTCACCTCTAGATGACCATAGTCACAATAGAGATCGGCGCTGCCTTGATGAATGAACAGCAGCTCATCACCGTCGGAATTACGCACCAAGAAATCCATCTTCTCATCCATGCGCCACACACGGATTTTGCAGTCCGCATTGTGCAAAAGATGAGGCACCGCCCAAGGGGTTATCTGGCTAGCTTTCTCCACCAGCGTAAAATCAAAAGCGCGAGGACGTAAATCACCCTCCCACTCCGACCAACCTGTTGGGGCATGCTGGTGATGAAAGTGAGCGGCAGGGCCAAAGAATCCACTTCGGCCCGCTTCTCGCTCATAAATTGCCTCTTCGGGGAAGTCGGCGTGCGCTTGTTTAGAGCACACCCCCTCCCGATGAGGAAACGAGATCCATTTATGCATCGTCTAATACTCCTCGACGAATCTGGTCCTCTTCAATCGATTCAAACAGCGCCTTGAAGTTACCTTCACCAAAGCCTTCGTTGCCTTTACGCTGAATGATTTCAAAGAACACAGGCCCGATTACCGTCTGTGTGAAAATTTGCAGCAAGATGCCGTCTTTGGTCGGCGCACCATCAATCAGAACGCGTAGGTCACGCAACAGATCGGTATCTTCCCGGTGGCCTTTTACACGATCGTCAACTTTCTCATAGTAGGTATCTGGGGTTGGCATAAAGTCCATGCCGCGATCACGCAGAGTCTTCACGGTTTTGTAGATATCATCGGTGGCGAGTGCGATGTGTTGGATACCTTCGCCGTTGTATTCACGAATGAACTCTTCAATTTGTGATTTGTCGTCTGAAGACTCATTGATAGGGATGCGGATTTTGCCACATGGTGAGGTCATGGCACGGCTCACAAGGCCTGTCAGCTTACCTTCAATGTCGAAGTAGCGAATCTCACGAAAGTTACCGATACGCTCATAAAAACCAGACCACAGATCCATATTGCCTTGTTTCACGTTGTGCGTGAGGTGATCGATCTCATAAAGGCCTACGTCGGCTTTCGCCATGCGCTCTTGCGCGTCATCATAGAATCGGAAATCAACGTCGTAGATGCTCTGCTTGCCGTAACGGTCTACGAAATAAAGCAAACTTTCACCAATACCGTAAATAGCAGGAATGCTCAGCTCCATTGGCCCGATTTCTGTCTTGTACTCTTCACCACCACCGCTAGACGCCTGCGTCATTGCCGTGGTTGCATCGTTAACACGAAACGCCATGCCACACACCGATGGGCCGTGAACTTTAGCGAACGCTTCCGCTTGGCTGTGTGGTTGTTCATTGACGATAAAATTGATATCACCTTGTCGATACAGCCAAGCTTCTTTTGAGCGGTGCTTGGCTATCTCAGCAAAACCAAGTGACACAAACAGCGCTTTAAGTTGCTCTATTCCCTTGTGGTCAACGGCCGTGTATTCAACAAACTCGAATCCATCCGTGCCAAGCGGGTTGTATGTATCCACCATGAACTTCCTCCTTGTACCTATTGGTTTTGTGTTGTGTATTTTTTGTCCTTAATTAAATTTGGCCCACAAGCCGAGATAATGGAATGGGTGGAGGAAAATGGGCAATTTCGATGAAACCCTGTCAGTTTGTAAAATATTTGTTACACACAAACCATCGAGACAAGAAAGTGAGTGCTATCAAGGGATTGAAAGGTGGTGGTTTGATTTACAGAAGAAGAAGGAATGTTATTGAATTGTTACATTTGAGCTTTATGGGCTAAAGCAGAAAGAGATAAGTGTATGTTGAACGTAAAAAGAGCATCACAAAACAGGTGATACTCTTTTAAAAAGCTTCATATCCCAATGGTATTCTCATAGGGTGAGCCATCAACTCTAACCCATTACTTTAATGGTTGATGATTGATGGTTGATGGTCAAATAGAGGTTGTTTATCTCGTGAGCACGTCATCAATTTAGGTAATCACAGAACGAGATTTTTTCAAGCGAACTGAAAGCACGGACATCAAACTGATAAGCACCAATAACCCGGTACCGGCACCACTACGTTCAACATCTTCAGCGCTATCATCACTTCTTTCAGCAATGTCTTCACTTGTTGCTCCAGATATCGGGATAAGTTTCACAGCCACCACCCTCTCGTCACCTACTCCATCATTACAATATGCAAAGTGCGCGGTTGAATCATAAGCCATAGAAGAGGAGCTACTTTCACTCGCAAAACATTGTATTGCCGTCCCTGAGATAACACCCGCATCATTAATGTCGGTTGCGTCCAATATTCTAAAGTGGTTGTTGGCATCACTGTCGTCACCACCGTTAGTTAGGTCGTCTAACCACCAAGCTTGATCATTATATCTTGCACGTCTATCAGAATCGGTACCAGTGTCGTTATAAGGGAAAATGAAGCCGCGATGCCTTCTTTCATGTCCGTCTACTTCAGCGTGAGTTTCGGCGTCAACATAGCCAACAATTTCATTGTAATTATTGATCTCACTTGCTTTTCCTTCTGCACTATCAAAGAAAATGTCTTCACCTAAACTTGCGAAGAATGTAGCTGTTGGCGTTGTGTCATTCGCATCAGCGACAAACATACGATTGTCAGACACACGATCCGACGGATAATCACCATCTCGTTTTGCATAACCAATAACCATCATGTTTTCATTAATATCTGTTGCGACAGAATTACTGTGGATGTATGAATCACTCACTTCTACCGTCGCATTAGCGATAAATGTCGTCGTCCAAGCATTTTCCGAAACGCTGAAATTTGACGTACTGCTTGGCCTAAACACAGCAGCCTGCATAAGAAAGTTATCAGAATCATCTAGCTCTGTATTGTAACCAACTAAAACAGGATAAGAGCTATATGTCCCTCTAGATGAAATCGTTGCAGCCCTCACACTCGCCTGTGCTGAAGCTTCATCATCGTTGTAAGAGTAATAGGTCGAACTGGTTTCCCAATCAGATACTGAGAAACGGTTTCCATCATCATTGGGGCCATTCGCATCGGTTATATTCCAGACAAAAGCTCGATTAGCAAAAGCAAAGTTCTGACACTCTGGATATAAAGCAGGCTCAATATCTTCATCGATACAATTATCTAGATCCTCAGCATCACTGTCGGATGTGTACGGAGAGTCATAATCTTTGTATCCATCACTGTAATAAAAAGTCGCAACGGACGCGCTTCCGACCACATAGCTTTCCCCTCCATAACTGAAAGAGTCAAAAGCCATCGTTCTTCCCATTTGGGAGATTATATTCGCTTCGCCGTCAGCATCGCTGATCGTAATGCTGGTATCGGCTTCAGGTTGGAGAACCGTAAATTCAGTGCCTGTATCGTAGTAACCACGCTGCCTATACAACTGAATATATTGGTTGTTATAACTGTAGTAACCACTGCTGGTGTTACCAAGAACAAAACCATTCTCGTCAACTTTAGTGATGACCTTCTCCTCTGTTCCATCAACAAAGGAATAACTATAACTGCTCACATCAGGTGGGTTGCTGCCAACATCTGGGATCTCGCTTAGCGAAGAAGAATCATAAAAAGCCGTGGAATTGGTCTGATAGCTCAGCCCGTAATACGCATCACGCTCATTTTTCAAGCCTCCAATGCCCGCATCATCATCGCCATACCACAATAAAGAACTCCAAGCTTCACAAGTCGCGTAGCCAAGTTCGCTCGTGCAGTAGCTATAGATATCGTCATAATCCAAATAGTAGAACGTGTTATCGATACCAAAGGGGACCTCCTCTTTAAAGGAAAAACCTGGTTCTGCATTTTGAGCTTCCCCTGCGAATGCGTAGTCGGTGTCACCACAACTGGTACTAAAGCAATCCGTTGTACCAAGCTCTGGTTCAACTGCGACCCCATACACCGATTCAGTTTCTACTGGTGATTCCTCCAAAACCACCCTATAAAGAGCAGCGTTACTATAAGAAGCAACCAACAACGTAGAAGAGACAACGACTGATTTTTTTACCATTGCCTTCATTCTACGGCTCCTAAAAAATAATCCATTTCAATACCAACGATAGCTTTCTGCCTTTATTGCTAAAGGCATTAAATTCATGAGTTCAATAATGGACTAGGATAAAAATAGAAAATGTGGAAACTATGTAGAAACAATGGAGGTTTAAACAACCTGACTTGATGGGCTAATGATCTGATGCTCTTATAAAGTTAAGCGCTAACTTTCATCTCCTAGATTTATCCATTTTCTCTGCTAATTTGATCGCTAACCTATTTGCGTCAAAGAATTACACTTATATTTGGTTACGAATAGGAATTAAATGACGAAAAAAATCACGACAGCATTACTTTTACTGACATCGACATTCGCGCTTCAAGCGTGTGCTGAAAGCCGTGAAGGTCTAAGAGAAATGCCAAGCTTTGAAGAAATGGATGCAAACGGTGACGGCGAATTACAATTAGAAGAGCTTAAAGGTCCACTCGCCGATGACTTTGACAAGCTAGACGTAGATGGAAGCGGTGGTCTATCGGAAGAGGAAGTTCCGCCGCCACCACCAAGACGTCAATAATTATTAGAGGGTTATCCAAAAATAGTGATAATTCAATGCGAGCTGATGGGGTATAGCACCCTGTCAGCTCACTATTCGTTTCTAACAAAAAGATGCTTATACATGGCCTAAGATGAATAAAGAAATCAATGTCCATATTTCCCACAATATTGGGGACTAATATTGGTTTAACTCACTTTTGTCTTAACTCATTTTACTAACTTAATTCACTTTAACTTCTGGAGAGAACGTGCGCATATCAATTTTCACCAAACTGTTTGTTTCAATACTAATGGTATGCGTGACCATGCTCTTTGTACTCACTTATTTTATTAACTCCAGTTTTCAAAGAGGGCTCCAAGATTTCACAAATAACAATGAGATTGCGCTAGCTCAAGAACTCGCCAATAACTTAAAGCAATATTACTCACCTTCCGAAAAGTGGAGGCGGCTAGAACGTGAACCACATTTAATCGCCAGTAGCATTGGCGGCCCCTCACGACCACATACTCGTGACAGACACCCATCGCCACCACCATTAAGAGAGCCGGAAGCGCCAGATCTTCAACCTATTTGGCAACGACTCAATATTTTAGATCAAAACGGGCGAGCTATAATTGGACCTCCTGAAAACCTACATCACCTTGAAGATGGTCAGCATCAAGCGCTAGTCGAAATAACACGGGGTGATCAAGTGATTGGATATATCTCAATCGTCCAGATGGATGAAATATCAGGGCCTTTAGCTGAAAGCTTTTTCAAACAACAAACGACGCATGTAAGCACCATCGCATCGATTACCGTATTGCTTTCATTTCTTATCGCTTTATTTCTTGTTAGGCGATTTTTGAAACCATTGCGTGCTTTGTCTAAAGGTGCCAAATCTATCGAAAATGGCGACCTCGATTTCTACATTGAAAAAAGTGGCAATGATGAGTTATCTGATCTCATCGGAATATT
Organism: Vibrio sp. 10N.247.311.14; assembly: GCF_041467715.1. Classification (NCBI taxonomy): domain Bacteria; kingdom Pseudomonadati; phylum Pseudomonadota; class Gammaproteobacteria; order Vibrionales; family Vibrionaceae; genus Vibrio; species Vibrio sp. 10N.247.311.14. The sequence goes on along the minus strand of NZ_JBFSVE010000015.1, from coordinate 28,350 downwards.
CAACGGTGTAGTCGAAACACTAAGAAAACAAAAAACACTTAGAGAACAATGGTTATCGGATATTTCACATGAACTTAGAACGCCTATCACCGTGCTAAGAAGTGAACTAGAAGCACTACAAGACGGTATCCGATCTCCTGAGCCAAAATACATCGACTCGTTACATCAACAAATCATCACACTGGGTCAACTCGTTGAGGATCTTCACCAACTCTCCCTTTATGACATCGGATTTAACCTCAATGTTAAAAACAACGTTGATATACATAAACTGATTGATTCTGTGATCGTTCAAAACTCGATCCGTTTAGAACAGAAAAACATCACATTAACAAAGCACTATGACCATTCGGCTCCACTGTTTACCTCGTGTGATGAGAGATTACTGACACAACTGTTTGTGAATCTGTTGGAAAATAGCGCGCGATACACTAGCGGTAATGGGCATGTATCGATAGATGTTACCGACATTAGTGATAGTATTATTATCAACGTTGAAGACAGTGACCCAGGTGTACCTGATGCATCACTTCCGCGTTTGTTTGAGAGGCTTTACCGCGTTGATAAATCGCGCAGTCGCTCAAGTGGCGGTTCTGGGCTTGGCTTATCTATCTGTAAAAATATCGTTGAAGCGCACCAAGGACACATTACTGCCGAGCACTCAGAATTGGGTGGACTGCGAATCATCATAGCGTTACCAAAGGAAATAAAATCGTGATTTTAGTCGTCGAAGATGAGCCTGCATTAGCAAGTGTACTGTGTGAGTACTTAGAACACTCTGGCCTTGAAAGTCATCATATTATCGATGGTAGTCTTGTCATTGACTGGGTAAAAAAAGCATCGCCTAAACTCATTATTCTCGACCTCATGCTACCTAATCGAGACGGGTTGGATATTTATCGAGAGCTGAGAACGTTCAGTGACATCCCAGTGGTTATGGCGACAGCCAAGGTCGAAGAGATTGATCGACTCGTTGGGCTTGAATTGGGTGCAGATGATTATATATGTAAACCGTACAGCCCGAGAGAAGTGGTCGTGAGGGTGAAAAATATTTTGCGTCGTTCCAACAAGCCCCAAGCCACGTCAGCAACGAACGCCATTGATATTGATGAATTGAGTATGACCGCCGTTCTATGTGGTATTAAGTTGAGTTTAACGCCAGCTGAATTTCGGCTTTTGCACCTTCTGTATCAAAATGTTGGCCGCATTTATAGTCGCGATCAATTGATTGATAAAATCTACGACGATAGAAGAGTGGTCAGTGATCGCACTATCGATAGCCATATTAAAAACTTACGCAAAAAAATGGTCTCGATAAATGAAAAATGTGACTACATCAAATCCATTTACGGGATAGGTTACAAACTAGAAATAGAATAATACGAATCATAAAGCCGCTGTAGTCAGCGGCTTGATGAATTCTAGAACGAACCTAATTCGAATATAAGATTCAATTTAATCCCAGTTGAGAATCGACCAATTCGGTTGATCAGCCAGTGCTTTCAAACGCGGACATGGGTTCACCAAATAAGCAAAATCAGCGTGCTCACACAAAGGTAAGTCATTGATTGAATCCGTATAAAAGTGGATATCTGAGTAGTTAGTTTCTTGATTGTCTAACCACTCTTTTAAACGCGTCACTTTGCCTTCACGGTAGCTTGGCACACCTGAGATTTGAGAAGTAAAACGGCCTTGGTTTTCAATCAAATCGATACCGAGTGCATTCTCGATACCAATCTTACGGCCGACAGCTTCCACTAAGAAAGTCACACTGGCAGAGATGATCAACATGTCGATATCATCATTCTCAAGCTGCTCAATCAAAGGTTTCGACTGCTTGAACTGTTTAGGCAAAATATGCTGTTCAACACACTCTTCCACCAAGGCGGTGACTTGCTCTGTTGGCATATCGGCTAATGGCTGCATGGAAAACGTTAGGTAATCTTCCATGTTCAGTTTGCCTTCCGAATACAGGCCCATTAAGCGTTTATCTTCATCAATAAAGTTGGGCGCAGTGGCAATGCCCTTTTCAACCAAGAATTCATTCCAAAGCATCGCTGCATCGGCATTGATCAGCGTTTCGTCCATATCAAATACATACAAAGGTTTGAACATCTTAGGCTCTCACAGGTTGAATTTCGTTAAGGTTAAACAGGAGTTCAAGTTGGCTGCCGTTTGCCAACAGTCGTTCAGAAGAACGGTTAAGTAGGTCGACGGTTAATTCACACTCATCGACGTCCACTTGGTAGCGAATCACGTTGCCCAAAAGCTGGTGATTACGAATGGTGCCCGTTTTCGGCGCAGAGATATGCTCACCATATTGTCGACCTTGCTCTTTCACGTATATCGATTCAGGTCGAATCGCCACTTTCCACTCGGTTTCAATGTTGAACAGCTGCTTGGCTTTGTTCGCCTGCACCAGATTGTAGTGCCCCATGAAGCCAGCAACAAACTCATTAGCAGGTTGAGTGTAGATCTCTTCGGGTGTGCCTGCTTGGACGATCTCACCTTTATTCATCAAGAAGATGCGGTCAGACATGATCATCGCTTCTTCCTGATCGTGGGTCACGAAGATCGTGGTCAGGTTCATCTCTTTCTGAATATCTCGGATCTGTTGGCGTAGGTGTTTACGGATCTTCGCATCCAGCGCTGAAAGTGGTTCATCAAGCAATAGAATACGCGGCTTGACCACCAAGGCTCTTGCCAAGGCGACACGCTGGCGTTGACCGCCCGATAACTGATGCGGGTAGAACTTTTCTTTGCCCGTTAAGTCCACCAGCCCAATCACTTTCGCGACCTCACGCTTAATCTCGTCAGCAGCAAGCTTTTTCATCTTAAGGCCAAACGCAATATTGCCTTCAACCGTCATGTTTGGGAACAGCGCATAAGATTGAAACACCATGCCGATACCACGTTGTTGCGGTACTTGGTGAGTAATCTCTTCACCGTTGACCCAGATCTCGCCACCATCGACCGGATTCAAACCTGCCAAGCTACGCAGTAGAGTCGATTTACCACAGCCACTTGGGCCAAGCAGAGTAATGAATTCGCCCTTCTCGATGGAAAATTCAATATCTTCAAACACCGTGTTGTCACCAAAGCTTTTGGTAAGGTTTTTCGCATTTACATAGCTCATTATTTTGTTCCCTGGCTGAAACGACTTGCCAACCAAGTCAGTAAGAAAATAAACAGGAAGTACGTCATCACAAGGGCTGACGTGAAGTGGCCGCTGGTTTGACGCATGTTGTATAGGTAGATTTGCAGTGTCTCGTAACGTGTACCCACCAAGATGTTGGCGAACACGAACTCGCCCAATAGGAACGAGAACGACAAGAACAGCGACGCCATTAAGCCTTTCTTAAGGTTTGGCAGAATAATCAATAAAAACGCTTTGGTAGTGCTTGCACCGAGCAGGTGTGCCGCGTCCATCAAATCGTGCAGGTTAATCGCTTCAAAGCTGTTGGCAATCGCGCGATACATGAATGGCAACGCGATGGTGAAGTAAGTACCAATCAAGATCCACGGTGTGCCTATCAAGGAAATTTCACTATCGGCATATAGCTGAAGCAAGCCAACCGACGACACCACGGGTGGCACAGCGAATGGCAATAAGATCAGGATATTCATCACCTTGTCGAGCTTCGGGAAATAGTAAAACACCACGAAAATCGCAGGCAGAACCAACACCACACTCAATGACAGCGCTGCCACACAGATAAACAGTGAGCGACCAAAGGCTTGTAAGAAGCGAGGATCCGTCAGCAGGTTGATGTACCAATCTAACGTGAAGCCATCCGGCAGGATAGTGGCGCCCCAACGCGAGGAGATCGAGTAGATAAAGGTCGCTAAGATCGGAATCATCATGATGCCGACAATCGAATAGACAACCGTTTTATGAAAGCGAGTATTTACGGTGTTCATTACTTTCTCTTCCCTGCGTAGCTTTTGCTGATCAGCCATTGGTTAATCACGGTGATGAAGGCCAGCATCGCCATCAGAATCACGGAAATTGCGGCAGCCAGGTTTGGTTCTAGGAACAGGTCGCCCGATACCAAGCTCGCAATTCGAATCGTAATCACGTTGTAGTTGCCCGAGGTCAACGCATACACACTCGCATAGGCGCCAATCGCATTAGCAATCAAGATGATGAAGGTGCCGAACAAAGCCGGAGATAACACAGGCAGCGCGATTTTGGTCCAGTATTGCCAAGTTTTCGCGCCAAGCAGTGCCGAAGCGGCTTGCCAGTCGTCACTCAGAGCATCAAACGCTGGATAGAGCAACAACACCGCCAATGGGATCTGGAAGTAGATGTAAATCACCAGCAAGCCCCACTTGCCGTACAGGTCGAAATCACCCAGTAATCCATACTGCTTGAGCAATAAGGTGATAGCACCGTTGGTGCCCAAGATGATGATGAAGGCGAATGACAGAGGCACACCTGAGAAGTTGCTGCTCATGTTGGTAAACGCAATCACCGCATCGCGGATTTTAGAATCAACGCGGCGCAGTGAAGAAACGAGCAGAGTCGCGATCGCTAAGCCAACAATGCTCGACCAAATCGACAGCCATAAACTGTTGCCAAAAGCCTGCATCATGAAGGCAGAATCGAATATCTCAGAGTAGTTTTCGAGAGAGAGCTCATCATCGTAGAAGAAGCTGTTGATCAGCACCCAAACCATAGGTGCCAGTTGGAACAGATAGAAAAACAGTGCGAAAGGCGCAAGCCACAAGGCGGGCTTGAAGCGTTGAAACAAAGATTTGGTTTTGGGTTGAAGCGCAGAGCCATCGCTCTGCGTGATTACAGAACTGCTCATAAGGCCAACAATTCCTGAGTGTAAGATTTATCGTGTTCTAGATTGAGTAACTGACACACGCTGCCGCAGATGTCGGTCTGTTTCACTGAACAAGCTTGGTGTGTGAACTTATCGCCAATCACAAAGAATGGCACTTCACGCTCTTCAGGCAGAATGCCACCGTGAGACAAGTCATTGTTCATGCCGTGGTCACTGGTGATGATCACTTGATAACCATCGTCTACCCATTTCTCAAGGTAGTTCGATAGGTAGATATCCGCGCCACGAGCACTATTACGGTACTGGCGAGAATCCAGCCCATGCTTGTGTCCCATGTCGTCAATGTTCATTGGGTGAATCAGTAAAAAATCAGGCTGATGAGTCACGCGCAAGTGCTCAGCATCCAAGAACAAGGCTTCATCTGGGTAGTGATCCCAGTGGTAGAAACAACCGTGTTGAATGTTCATGGTTTCGTCGTTGGTGAAACGGTCGCGTACAGCATCAAATGGCGCTCGGTTATACAGCTCACTCACCCAATGATATGCCGCTGCAGCCGTCACTTTGCCCTGCGATTTCGCCAAGCTAAAGATCGACTCGTGATTCGATAAACGCACGATTTGGTTGTTAACGATGCCACTCTCGACAGGGCGAACTCCAGTTAAAATGCACTCATACAGTGGGCGTGACATAGATGGCAGTTCACATTGCACAGGGTAAAGCGTGGCGCGCAGCTTGTTTTTTTGCGTGCTCTGCGAAGTGCTCTGTTTATTCTGCAAATCGCCCTGCTTTTCATGCATATCACTTAGTTCTAGAAGACCGTTCAGGTAGCCCATGCAATCACGGGCTACCTGATAGTTCAGTCCATCTAGAACAACAAGGATAACCTTATTGATCATGGTCTATTCTCTATTGCTTGTTTCTATAAGCCACCCGTTACAGGTGGCGTGTTAAGCGGGGTTATTGCTGGTGAATCAATACGCTTTCTTGCCATTGACGTGGCAGACGACGTGCTGATTTTTCCCATGCTGAGAAGTCAGATACTGGGTGCACGTTGCTGTATTCATCGTTAGAGATCAGCTTGTCTTGTACTGATTGAGGTAGCGTAACGCTGCTACGGATTGGACGTGCGTAACCTTCTGCTAGGTTAATTTGGCCTTGGTCACTGAAGATGTATTCACGAGCCAACTTCGCCGCGTTCGGGTTTTGTGCGTATTTGTTAATGATGGTGGTGTAACCAGAAATCACTGAGCCATCTTGTGGAATGCTGACGGTAAAGCGCTCACGGTCGATCTTGTCGCGGTAGTTCAGTGCGTTGAAATCCCACATGATTGCCACTTCCACTTCGCCTTTTTCAAGATTCGCGATGCTTGGGTCGGTGTAAGATAGACGGCCTTGCTTCGCTAGCTCACCAAAGAATTTAATCGCCGGTTTTAGGTTCGATTCGTCACCGCCATTAGCAAATGCTGCCGCTAGAATTGCGTTGTTTGCTTGTGCTGCTACACCTACATCACCGACTGTGACTTTGTAGTCGCCTTCTAATAAGTCGCTCCAAGATTTTGGTGCATCTTCCACAAGGTTGTTGTTTGAAATGAACGAGATAGTACCTGTGTAAGCCAAAGCCCAGTGACCATCTTTGTCTTTCGCCCAATCTGGAATGTCATCCCAAGTGGTTGGCTTGTATGGCTGCGTTACGTCTTTCTGCACAGCGACACGTGCAAAGGCGAAACCAACGTCACCGATATCTGCGGTTGCGTTTCTTTTCTCTGCTTCAAATTTCGAGATCTCTTGTGCCGAACTCATGTCTGTATCCTGATGCTTCAAACCGTAGTTTGCTTTCAGATCAGCCCATGTGCCTTTCCAGTTTGCCCAACTGTCAGGCATACCCACACTGTAAACCGCACCCTCTTTTTGAGCGGCTTCAATCAGTGACTCAAGATCAGCATCCTTCGCCATCGCTGGCATTGAAAGTGTTGCCGTTATTAACGTTGCACCTATTAGCTTTGTAGATGAATCCATAAGTTTGGCTGGCGATACAGTTGAACGGCTAAGCAAAGTTTTCATTGTCTCTATCCCTCTGGACTAGGTCAGTAAGTTCGTTTTGTATGCTATCGCCGGAGTGTGACGCTTTCGCGCAAGTTATTTGACAGTTAGGATGCATTTCCGTGGCAGTTATATTTCACTCATATGACAGCAAGCCTTTGTTTACTGTCACATTCCTGTTAACTCCATGGTTTACCTTATTAAGTACACGAACTTATGGACTAGATCAGCAATGAGAACATTGGGTACAGGGCAATCAGGGACACAGCTAGGCAGAATTAAGGCGAGCATTAGAGAACAGCTTCAATCTGGCATCTTCACCGAGGGGCAAAAACTGCCATCCGAAAGAGAGCTCAGCGAGCTGTTTTCCACCACACGAATCACGCTCAAAGATGCGCTGGTGTCTCTAGAAACCGAAGGTTTGATATACCGAGAGGAACGCCGAGGTTGGTATGTGTCGCCCGAACGGATTCGCTACAACCCATTGTCACGTTCTCACTTTCATCAAATGATCCGCGAACAACACCGCATAGCAGAAACCAGACTGCTCAGCACCCGCACAGAGATGGCGACTGGCGATTACGCCAAAGCATTAGAGATAGAGCAGATAACGCCAATACACGTGATTGAGCGCCTGCGTTTTATTGATGGCAGAGCAGTGCTGTTTGTTGAAAATGTACTGAAAGCGCCCTTATTTGATGGTGTCTTGTCGGAAAACCTCACCATGTCACTAACAGGCATCTACCGAGAAAAATACGGCTACGAGACCCAACGCTCGCGCTTTGATGTGATTCCCACTTCTGCCCCTGCTCATGTCGCCAAGGCGCTGAATTTGGCAGAGGGACAGCCTGTTTTGAAGATCTGCCGAGTGAACTACAAACAAGACGGTGAGCTAATGGACTGCGAGTTGGAGTACTGGCGACCGGACTCTGTGGTGATTCATATTGATAGTATTGGTTAGCGCCACATGGCCATTTGTATAGTTTTAGGCTTAAGTTTAGGTTTGGGAAGAAAAAGCTAACATACAAAAACTCCGACAAATTCTGTCGGAGTTTTTTAACGGTCGAACCTTGAAGCTGTGCAAGCTATCTAACTCATGAATCAAGCTTGAGGAACTGTCTTACCCTTGATGAATCTGGGTTAGTGAAAAACTTCTCTGGGTTGGATTTTTCAATCAATATGCCCTTCTCAAGAAACACCACCTGATCCGACACCTGACGCGCAAACTCCATCTCATGTGTCACAACTACCATGGTGTAGCCCTCTTGCGACAATTTCTTCATCACCAATAACACCTCTTCGACCAATTCCGGGTCGAGTGCTGACGTTGGTTCATCAAACAGCAACACATCCGGCTCCATCGCGAGCGCTCTGGCAATAGCGACACGTTGCTTTTGCCCACCCGATAACATGCTTGGGTAGTTCTCTAGTTTGTGCGACATCCCAACCTTATCTAGCTGCTTACGAGCCATTTCCTCTGCGTCTGATTTCGCTATCTTCTTAACGTGAACGAGCGCTTCCATGACGTTTTGCAACACGGTTAGATGTGGCCACAAGTTGAAGCTTTGGAAAACCATACCAAGGCGCTCTCTGAGTTTCGCCAGCTCTTTATATTTGAGTGGTTTACCCGTTTCAGAGTTGATACCAATACGCTCATCACCCATAAAAATCGTGCCGCGCTCTGGCTGTTCTAGCCAATTCATGCAACGTAATAGCGTCGATTTCCCCGACCCAGACGAACCGAGAATACTCACCACATCGCCTTTGTTGATATTGAGGTTGATGTCTCGCAGTACTTCGATGCCATCAAACTGTTTCGACAGGTTTTCAACCTTGATGATCGTCTCACGCTCTTCCAATAATGGCTCGCACTCAATCACTTCCAAACTCACGCTAGAAGAAGGGTTAATCGGTGCTTCCGTTTCAATAATCTCTGATTGTTTAAGCATGGCTAAGCCCTCTAAGTTCAACTTTGGTTTGGATTCGTTTGGTGATGGTTTCAAGTGCAATACTCACAGCCCAGTAGAGCGCGATAGCAATGATGAACGCATTCAATGGGATGAAGTAGGTCGATTGAATGCTGTTGGCTGCCGCGGTAATTTCTGCGACGGTAATGATGCTAAGAAACGCAGTGTCTTTTAAGCAGATGATGAGTTGGTTAGTGATCAGAGGAACCGACTTAAACAACACATTTGGGGTAATAACTCGGGTAAAGGTTTTGAATTTAGAAAAGCCATAAGCGTGAGCTGCTTCGATGTAGCCTGGCTCTAGCCCTTTACGAACACCTCGGAAAATCTCACAAAAATAGGTACCGTGATAGAGACTTAGCGCGATGATTCCCGCTGTAATCGCATCGAGTCGAATACCAACCTGCGGCAGCCCGTAATAGAGCAGGTACGCTAAGATAAGAAACGGCAAGGTGCGCATCATGCCTATCAAACTATTGATGGTGTACTTCACACCAAGTTTTGAATTTTCGAGGCAATACAACAAACTGATGCCAATGATAAAACTCAAGATTGAAGACGAAACAAAAAGATAAAATGTGGTCACAAACCCTGAAGCAAACAGCTCTTTTTGTTGCCAGATAATATTCCATTCTTCCATATTTACTCCTTAAACTTACCCGCTCAATAACGCATCACAAGCAGGTAAATGGTGCTTCTGACCAAGTAGCCGTGACGGCTAAACTGTGGCTGTTGTTGATAGCTGTGACTGAGGTAGATGACTGCTAGCCACACTTACTGCTGCAGATAAGTGGCTCGGTTTTCAGCCACCGCTTGCAACTTCACCAACACGCCAATAATCAACATGTATATGGCGCCGGCACACAGAATCGGCCCAAGTGGTTCATAGGTAACCGCAGAGATTCGATTGGTGACACGAGTTAGGTCGACAATACCGATCACCGCAATCGCTGGGCTGCCCTTAATTAAGAACGACATCTCATTGACTAGCGCAGGTAGGCTCATGATCACCATTTGCGGGAACATGATGCGGCGAAAGTAAGTGATGCGTCTCATACCAATGGCTTCAGCCGCTTCCATTTGCCCTTTTGAAAAGTTAAGAAAGGCGTTGCGCCAAATCTCTGCATTGAATGCCGATGTATTGAGTGTGAGAGCTAAAATGGCAGAAACGTGTTTATCTAAATTGATGCCAAATGACGGAAAAGAAAGGAAAATAAACAGAGCCAGTGTAACCAAAGGCGTTGCTCGTGCCCAGCTGACATAGATACCCAACATTTGATCCACAAACGGGATTTTCATCATTCTAACTAAGGCAATCATTAGGCCGATGACGACACCTAATACAATCGATACTGCCGATATCCATGCCGTTGCCCACGCGCCCTGTAGTAACTGTTCCCAAGCATAATAATCCATAAACGACCTCTTTGATCAGCGACTTCTTTCGATAGATTGTGCGCCAAAGACTCATGGGTTAAACCGCTTTGAACCCATTGGCATGGACACAAACAGCCGCTAACTGTTTGTGTCGGCGCATGCTTATTCATCTATTGAACGGCTGTTAGCTTGTGATACTGCTCAACCGAAGTGATGGCTTCTGAAGGGAGTTGGTCGAACGATTCACCGAACCACTTCTTCTGCAACTCTGCCATTTTTCCTGTTTGCTCAAGGTGTAGGAAGAATTCCGTTAGGTAAGCCAAAAGCTCAGGATTATCTTTAGGAACTGGCCAGCTAACGAAACCTGGGCCAGAGACTGCTTCGCCTTTTTTGAATACCTTTGACTTCGACTTCACTACCTCGTTAACTGAAACCACACTGTTGATCACATAGTCTATTCGGCCGATTGCCAAGTCGGAATACGCTTCTGGGTAGGATTGATACTGCACCACTTTACCCAAAGATTTGCCTTGTGCTTCGAGCATCACTTCCAGCTCTGGAAGCCTTTCTAGCAAAGCACTGCCCGCTTGTAAGCCCACTGTTTTTCCATCTAAATCGGCTACCGTATTAATATCTTCCGCGTCAGCTCTGGTTAAGAAGTAATGCTGCGCTGAAGCGATAGGTGGAGTGAAATCAAAGGCCTTCAAGCGAGCATCGGTAATGATCGCGCCAGTTAACGCCACATCATATTGACCCGCAGATACCGAAGCGAGTAGTCCTGTCCAAGGTAAGATCTCTTGTTCGATATCGAACTTCGAATATTCACGTAACTCATCAAGCAAATCTTTGTTAATCCCCGCAGGCTTACCGCGGTCGATATAGTTGAATGGAGAGTAGTTGTCTTCTGTCGCCACTTTCATGAAGCCTTGCTTTTCGATGGCTGCAAGCTCCGATGCTTGTGCGACTCCAAAACAACCCAGTACAACTGTCGCTGCCGCTGTTGAAACCCATGCCTTCATCGTCATTCCCTGTTTCATACGCTTTCCTTATCGAGATTATTTGCCTGCCTTTACTTTATGAACGGAATGCATCGGAGACGTAGAGCCAATTTAATTTTCAGGTTGGGACAGAACGATTTTCTAGTTTGGGACAACGTAATTTTCGGGGTTGAGAGAGAGCAAAACACACTCTTAAAACATCAATATGAACTCTGGCGCATTTCTTGCTCTTTTATACAAATTGGACTGAGGTTCACTGAGAATAAGGACTGTATCTCATGGCGATAAATCACAATTGTTTCATCGAGTTTGATTCCAAAAGAAGCCTGCAAGAACAAGTACGTAGCTATTTGGTGACGGCGATATTGAATGGTATTTTTCCGGCTGAACAAGCGCTTCCGTCTTGTCGTAAGCTGTCTAGCCAATTGGGTGTTTCACGCAATACTGTCTCCTTGGTGTACGACAGTTTGCTCGACGATGGCTACCTCATCAGTAAACCTCGCAGTGGCTATTACCTTTCAGAAAAGTATCAAAAACCGAGTGACACAATCGACGCGAGTTTGGATCATTTTGAATCAACCGACAGCGACAATGCACCGGATTGGAGCAAACGCGTTAAGCTGCAATTGGGCCAATACCCACGCATCGTCAAACCCTCGCATTGGAGTTGTTACCAATACCCATTTATTTTTGGCCAACCCTCTATCAATGACTTCCCATTAGCTCAATGGCGAGAAGCGACAAGAAAGGTCACCTCAGACCCACATGATCACCGCTGGCTTTGCGACAAGGTCGATAAAGACGTCGACATGCTGGTCGAACAGATACGCACAAGGGTGCTCCCACAGCGCGGTATTCATGCCCAAAGTGATGAGATCCTCATAACCTTAGGTTCGCAGAATGCGCTGTATTTGATTTCGACTTTGCTCATGAACCATCAGAGTCGAGTCGGAGTCGAGAACCCCGGCTACAAAGAAGCGAATCACATCTTCAATCTCTCTGGCGCGCAGTTACACCCGCATCAAGTGGATGAACAAGGATTGAGATTCAATGAGCACTCTTCACTGTGTGATCACTTCTATGTCACGCCTAGCCATCAAGCTCCAACCGGCGTCACCATGAGTGACGAGCGTCGAACTCAGTTACTTGAAATGGCCAAAGCCAATGACGCGGTAATTATCGAAGATGACTATGACGCCGAGTGCAACGTGGAGTGGAATCCTAAACCCGCGCTAAAAGCCAATGACAAGGAAGGGAGAGTCATCTACGTCAGCAGCTTCTCTAAGCTACTGGCACCCGGCTTGAGGTTAGGCTACATCGTGGCACCTGAAGAGTTAATCTACGACCTTAGAATACTGCGTCGCTTGATGTACCGACATGCGCCAAGCCGTGTTCAGATGGAAGTAGCGCACTTTATTGAACAAGGCTACTACGACAGCTTTGTGAGGCGCTTTAGAGAAAACACTCGCCAGCGCTGGAAGCTGATCAACGATGCTGTCTTGAAGTACTTACCTGACTGCAAGCGACTGGCTCAGAGTGAACAAGCCAACTCTCTGTGGCTACAAACGCCCAGCCACATCAATAGCCAACGTTTAGCATCACGAGCTGCCCAAAAGGGCATATTGATTGAGACAGGCTATTCACACTTTATGACTAATACCGAAACGGAATCGGGCTGTGAAGCATTGTCAGAATATGACCCCAATTCCTATTTTCGATTGGGCTTTCACGCCATCGACAAAGATCTGATCGCACCCGGTATCAAAGAGCTGTCAGAGGTGATGAAGATCTAGCATCACTCAAAAGCTGTTTGCCCAAAGTGATTCTGTGGATAAACGTAAAAAGAGCATCAATCGATGCTCTTTTGTCGTTTCTGAAGGTTAGGTTTGGCACGTTGAAAAGAACGGGGAATCCTTTGTCAAAGTGCCTTAGTTGCTGTGTTGGCTATCTTATTGGAGGCTTAAGAAGCGAGCTCAAACAACACTTCATCAATGATCTTAACGCCTTTCTTTATCTCGCTTGGCTGAATAACCAAAGGTGGCGCAACGTGAATGCGGTTATTCACAATGAAGGTCAACAGGCCTCGCTTGGTCAATTGCGCTTTCAATTGCCCCATTTTTTCATTGCTTAAAGGTGTTTTACTTTCACGATCTTCCACCAGCTCAACCGCCCAGAACATCCCTTTACCGCGCACATCACCAATCATAGGGTGCAACTCTTGAAGGCTCAGTAGGAGCGGCCCTAGAACGCTGTTACCGACGTTATCAGCATGTGTGACAATGCCCTCTTGCTCCATCACATCGAGCGTTGCAACGATAGAAGCCATCGCCAAAGGGTGACCAGAGTACGTTAAGCCGCCCATAAAGAAGTTTGACTTAAAGTGCTCAACGATCGGTTCGCTGACCACCACGCCACCAGCCGGCACATAACCCGAGTTCACCCCTTTCGCGAAAGTAATCAGATCTGGCACGACATTAAAGTGCTCAAACGCAAACCACTTACCCGTGCGACCAAAGCCGACCATGACTTCATCGAATATCAACTGAATGCCATGTTTGGTTGCCAGCTCACGCACGCCGATAAGGTAATCTTTGGGCGGAATGAGAAAACCAGCCGTTCCCGGAATCGTCTCTAGGATAATCGCCGCAATCGCCGTTGGTCCTTCGCATTCAATCACTCGCTCTAAATGCTGCAGGGCACGCTCACTCTCTTCTGCCTCAGTCGCCGCGTTGAATTCGCTTCGATAGAGAAATGGATTGAAGAAGTGAACGTGCCCACGGCTATACTCGTTTGGAATTCGACGAAAATCCCCCGTCGCAGCAATAGCAGTACCTGTATTGCCATGGTAAGAACGGTAAGCAGATAGCACCTTGTCGCGCCCTGTGAATTGTCGCGCCATGCGAATCGCATTTTCGTTGGCATCTGCCCCTGCATTGGTAAAGAACACCTTCTTAAACGAGCTTGGCGCTTTCGACAAGATACGCTTAGCCGCCAAACCACGAGTGAGGTTGGCGGTCGCAGGGGCAACGGTCACTAATGAATCTGCCTGATCTTTAATCGCTTTGATCACTTGTGGATGCTGATGACCAATGTTGGTGTTAACCAGTTGGCTACTAAAATCAAGGTATTCTTTACCTTCGTAGTCCCACATTTTGCATCCTTGCCCACCCGCAATGGCGATAGGCTCCGCTGCTTCTTGAATCGACCAAGAATGAAATACGCTCTTGTCGAGGTCGATAATATCTTGGTTCACAAGCTGTTCTGTTGATACTTCCATTTCATCGTCTCCATTAACAACACTAGATTCACAGCCGCTCGTGCTTGGCTCGTCTTCGAGAATGAAAGACACAAAACACGACATTGAAAAGGCTGCGCTATCGGATGGAATAATCTTCATCCCAAACAGGGCGGAGGTCATAGTGTCAGTTTCAACAAAACATTGGGCCAGTACATCAGCCCAAGTCTCATCCCCGATCCAACAAACTGCCTGACCCAATCCAATCGTCGATCTGGCTCTATTCAAAACTCTTAGGTGTGAATAGATTGAAAGGCAGACGAGACAGGTCTCATCGAACGCTAATTAACGCAGCAGCAATATCAAAAGCAAAGAGGTGAGCAAGAGTGGAATTAGGATTAGCGATGACATTGATTCTGTTTGCAGGAGTAGTTCGAGGCTATTCAGGATTTGGGTTTGCGATTATCGTAGCGCTTTCCCTCAGCTTTATTGTTCCACCATTGCAAGCGGTAACCATCGCTATCTTGTTGGACTTTTTAAGTGCCTTTCCTCTGCTCAAGCGAAGTAAAACCACCATCAATATCCGGCTTATTGCGCCGCTGTGTATTGGCATGTTGGTTGCGGTGCCTTTCTCGCTGTATTTCATTAGCACGATATCGGAATCAGGCTTGAAGGCCTTTATCGCGATGATGTCTTTGGTCGCTAGCACGCTGATTATTTTGGACTTACGCCTCACTTGGTTGCACCAACGACACGCGTTTTGGGCGGGAGCCATTTCGGGGTTTAGCATGACCACCGCTTCTTCAGGAGGTCCGCCATTAGTGACGTATTTGATGAACCTGACCATTAAAACCAGTGAACAGAGAGCCACCGCGATTGTGTTTTTTCTGCTGAGTTCAGCGATTTCACTGATCGGCTTCATATGGATTGGCGCATTTAACCAAGAATCGTTCATCACAGGTTTATGGCTATTACCGGCAGCTTTGATTGGCAATGTACTGGGGCAAAAACTGTATCTATCAGTACCGAACTTGTCTGCAAAAACAACGACCGCGCCGATTTTGATCGGCATGGCACTACTTATGTTAATTTCAAATTAGAAGGATGTATTTATGGATAAGATAGCGTTCATTACAGGGGCAACCTCTGGTTTCGGCAAAGCGGCAGCAAAACGTTTCGCAGAAGATAACTGGTCGTTAGTGCTGTCTGGTCGTCGAATCGAAAGGCTACTCGACCTAAAGGAAGAATTAACGGTGCCTGTGCATGTAATTCAACTCGACGTTCGAGACGCAGACGCCGTAAAACAAGCCATTGATTCATTACCCGCTGAATTTTCATCGATTACCGCATTGGTCAATAATGCTGGGTTAGCTTTGGCACCAGAAGGCGCGCCTGATGTGGACTTGAAAGACTGGCACACTATGATCGATACCAATGTCACAGGCTTGGTTAATGTTACTCATGCGCTGTTGCCTACGTTAATTAAAAAAGGCGCAGGAAGCTCAATCATCAATGTTGGGTCAATCGCCGGACAGTGGCCTTACCCAGGAAGCCATGTGTATGGTGCCAGCAAAGCGTTCGTAAAGCAGTTCAGTTACAACCTACGTTGTGACTTACAAGGCACAGGGGTACGAGTGACTGACCTCTCCCCTGGTATTGCAGAAACGGAATTTACTCTTGTAAGAACTAAAGGTAACCAGACGGCTTCAGACAACCTTTACCAAGGCACTACACCGTTGTCAGCAGAGGATATTGCCGAGCAGATGTTTTATATCGCAACCTTGCCAGATCACATCAACATTAACCGAGTCGAAGTGATGCCGACACGCCAAGCATGGTCTGCGTTCGCAATCGATAGAGATTAAGTTCAAACCGACACATACAAAAAAGGTGGTCTTTTCAGGCCACCTTTATCATTTCTTTCACACGATACTTCAAATATAACCAACGGCATAAAAGACTATGTCTAATTCGCCTCATTACTCTTTTAATGAAAGTAAGATTAGAGATACTCAACTAAACAATTTGCTGCTCATGTTCTTTGTTTGATTCCGTCTCTTTCGACAAGAAACTCGCTACGATCTCTCTCAGTTTGCCTTGGTTAACCGGTTTAGGTAAAAACTCATCCATGCCTACATCGAAGCACAAATGCTTGTCTCGCTGCACGACGTTGGCCGTCAGCGCAATGATTGGAATATGCTTTGCAGCCCCTTCTTCGAGCGCTCGGATCTGCTTGGTCGCTTCGAAGCCATCGAGAACCGGCATCTGACAATCCATAAAAATCATCTCGTATTCGTTGACTTTGAATTTCTCGACACCAATTTCACCGTTGTCGGCAATATCAACCTCAAAGCCAAGCTTCTTGAGCATCATCTTGGCGACTTGTTGGTTTACTCGCGAGTCTTCAACAACTAAAACTGTACCACTAAATTCTCCGGCAACTGCGACAGGTTTTGACTCTGCTTGAATTGGAGCTTGTTTATCGGCTGGTGTGGCGTTTACAGAGACAATGGGAGCATCTTTAACAACCGCTGCAGGTTTACTTAACGGCACAGGTTCATTGTCTTTAAACGCAACCTCTCCTCTGTTCGGATAGGTAAAGACTGAAGTATCAGCCGCTCTCGCGAGTACCTCACTGATGGTCCATTTAAGCTGATTATCTTGGTAAGGACGCGCAATGTAGGCAACAAAACCGACTTGTTTAGCACGAGCTTCATCTTGCTTTCTAGGGTCAGCAGAGATCATCACTAACTTGGGACACTCGCTACCAAAGCGTTCAACTAAGCTTCTCGCCAGTTGAAAGCCATCAACGGACGGCATTACTTTGTCTATCAGAACGAGAGCATAAGGTGATGACTGAGCCACAGACTCTGAAACCAACTCTAACGCTTGGTTTGCCGTTTCACAGCACTCAGACTTAACGCCAAAGGATTGAAGCTGTGTAGACGTTATACGCATGTTCAGCTGGCTATCATCCACAAGCAGAACCGAAACCTTATTGAAATCGATATTGCTTTCATCGGCTTCTAAACACGGGTCAAAGTCAGCCGTAAAATAGAAGGTACTGCCTTTACCTTCAACACTGGTGAGTTCAAGCTTGCTGCCCATCAATGTCACTATCTTCTCGCATATTGTTAGACCAAGCCCTGTGCCTCCATAAATACGAGTGGTACTGCCGTCGGCTTGTTGAAACTTATCGAACACCGATTTCTGTTTGTCTTCTGCAATACCGATACCGCTGTCGACAACCTCGAACCTCACTCTGAGTTTTTGCTCAGGCTCAACCACCTCTTCCAAACGAAGCGAGAGCGTGACGTGGCCATGCTCGGTAAATTTAATCGCGTTGCCTACTAAGTTATTTAGGACTTGTCTTAGTTGAGTACCGTCGCCAATCACCATGGTTGGGATCTTAGGGTCGATCGCTAATTGGAATCGAAGCCCTTTCTGTTCGGCTTTCACTCGAAAGATTGATTCAACGTCGGCCGCAATGCCCATCATTTTCATCGGCTCTTGCTGAAGCTCTAGTCGCCCCGCTTCGATCTTCGAGTAATCGAGAATGTCATTGATTAAGTCGAGCAAAGTAAGCGAAGAGGTATTGAGCATGTTGATGTACTCTTTTTGCTCTTTCGGCATATCCATTTCAGAGAGCAAAGACGATAACCCGATAATCCCATTCATTGGGGTACGGATTTCGTGACTCATATTGGCAAGGAATTCACTTTTATTGCGGTTGGCCACCTCAGCAACGTCTTTGGCTTTTTCCAGCTCTTGATATTGTTGACGAATACGTTCTACCGATCGGTTATAGCTACTCTCTAGAGTCGATATCTCATCTTTGTAAGTAGAGTGAGTTGGCGTTATAAAGCGCGGTTTGTTGTCTTCGACCTGTTGCTGGTTGATTTGGGAAGACATGGTCATCAAACGTTTTACGACAAGACGATAGACGATGGTTAAACATACCAGAGACAACAAGAAGATTTTAACGGCTTCGAAGGCGAGCAACAATAACACTCGTTCTTCAAAGTCATCTAGGATCATGCTCAAGTCTGATTGAACCGTGAGCGTCGCCAACGGGAAGTCTGTGCCGCCCATCTGGTGCACCATTTCCCAAGACTGAGAATAAGATTGGCCTTCGGTCTTTTGACCTAACTCTAGAATTTTTTCATCGGGACTTTCGATAAGAAGGTAACTGACCGAAGGGAGGCGAGAGATGCCTTCGGCTTGCACAAACAATTGCTCTCGATCTTCAACCCACAAACTGGCCGTTAAACCAGAAAGGTAGCCAGCCTTGACCTGCTCGATCTGAGAGCTGATAAAAGAAACTCGACTTTGGTACTCTACATACAACCCGAGACCTGTCACTATAACTGTGAATAAGGTACTGATCGCTATTATCATCCCGATCAACTGTCGGGAGAGCCCAACGTAGCGTTTTCCTTTTGTCACCATACAAAAATTACCATTATTGTTATCCTAGCAAACTACAATTACTCAACTAGTATAATAGTAGTCATTCATCAAATAACTAGGGAAGGTTATGAAAAAACATCTTATCGTTGCATCCATAGTCAGTTTGTTTTCAAGCAGTTATGCTTCTGCAAGCGAACCTCTTCACTACTACATTATTGCGAGCCAAGCGCAACCTTTTCAAATCGAAACTGACGGGTCATCTCACAGAGGAATCGTTTCAGATATTGTGGAAGCCGTGTTTGATGACAGCCAATATGAGATCAACTACCACACCTACCCTTTTAATCGAATGATCGACAAGCTCGATGCGAGAGAGAACCCAAACTGGGTTACCTATGGCAGCCCTAGTTGGGGGAATATTCAATCTGCGAACCTATCTGAAGACCCGATTTACAATGTAAAACACGTATTACTCAGCAGCGGTAAAAAGCCATTTGAGTTCAATACAATCGATGATCTCGATGGGAAAGCCGTGGTATTGCTAAAAGGATTTGAGTACCCGAATTTGGAACCTTATATCCAACAAGGCAAGCTCAACGAGATTCGAGTAAAAGATTACACTGCTGCGTTTCGTGTCCTGAACCGAGCACCTGGCGACACCGTGTTTGTGGAAATGGAATCACGAATCAAATACAACCTAAACGAACAAAAACTGAGTATTGATGATTACCAGATGCAAGAGTTTGGTTCTGTCATCAATAACTACCCTATCCATTTGGCGTTTGACCCTGAGATGGATCCTAAACTGCAAAGCTTCATCAACCAACGCCTAGACCAAATGAAAGACGATGGACAGCTTGACGACATCGTACAGAGTTACTTATAGCACCAGCGTAACTTAGAACTTAGCAACGGATAGCTTAGTCACGTACGTTAACTCTCGTTGATGCCTGACTCTCTAAAACCGAAAAGGCCGCCCTGCTTCATACTAGATAGCAGGGCGGCCTTTTAAATGCGTCTAAGGGGTAATCATAAGCATGCCGCTATCTGAATCGACGAATCAGTGCGAAGCAATTAAATGCAGTTGCTGAGTGCGAAGCTGGTGACGCACTGCCATCAGAATCTTACCCAAATGGTTCTCGCCGGTTCCATCGCCGCCATCGCCCCAGAAGTGGTCTTTGTGCGAATGTTCTTTGATCACCGAATCTCCGGTATTGGTAAGAAACAGCGCAAACTGTGGATTCTGTCTGAACTTCTCCGTCACAATAAACTGCATCACTTCAACACGAATGTCATACCAATCTTCGCGAACTTGGTCTTCGTAGTCACGACTTAAAGAGAACGCTTCAGCAGGTGTACTGGCTTCCAAAATGGTATTACGTAGCGCTTCGGAGGCAAACTTCATCGCTTGATAATAATGTTCGCTGGTTGCCCAAACTTGATCACCTACCTTGATAGGACAAGCGGCAAAATTTGACAGGTATCCGTTCGGATCTTCGGGTTCGTAAAACAGCACTTCTTTAGCTTGAGCCACAGAATTAGACATAGCCTTCTCCTTACCAACGACATCGCATATTTTTGCTTTAACTTTAAAATTAGTGGCGTTGAATATGACTGTCAAACAACTTAGCTCAAGAGTATGCCATGTGCGTGTTTTTCATCTGAAAAGCGTAATATCAAAAGGGTTGGGCTAAACAGAACAGTGAGCCAAAGAATCAAGGAGTTGATTAAATCTGGATAGGAAACATGAAAAAACACTTATAAATCAAAGGGTGGCGTTGTGCCACCCTTCTAAATGCAATGGGGATTATTAGTGAATAAGACCTAGCTCCCTCGCTTCTTCCAGACTCAAACCGCTTTCTCTAATTTCTCTTAGAGTCTCGATACGACGACGAGCTTCAGCAGACTTCATTTTCTTTTCTGGTTTGAAAGATACTTCTTCTTCAGCATCCCACTTGTTTGCAATATTTGTCATTTCATCATGGTTGATAGAATTAATGGACATGTTTTCCTCCGAAAAGCACCATGTAATGGACAGGTAATCTGTAGCAAATGCTTTTTCGCTTGTTAAGAAATTCTGTACTGAAGTGTGATGATTCCGACGCTTCACAAAGCTAATTAATAAATGCCTCATTTAAACTTTGCCAAAGCCATTTTCTGCAATTATATTTAAAAGATTCCCCATAAGAAATGTGGTTTGATCCAACTCTCATTTTCCCCTCTTTCAATGCAATCAAATCCGTTAGCTTTCACATAGGCTAAGGCGAGATTTTCGGCTTAGCCGGAGAATCAGGCTGCGGGAAAAGCACCTGCGCACGATTGATGACCAAGGTTTACCCTGCGACAGAGGGAGAGATACTGTTCAAAGGCAGAGACATCTCTACGCTGAAAAGCCGTAAAGATATCTTGGATTATCGCAGCCGTGTGCAAATGGTGTTTCAAGACCCCTTTGGTTCACTTAATCCCACTCACACCATTGAGCACCATTTAGCGCGCCCACTTAAGATCCATAAACAGGTAGCCACTAAACAGGCTCTCACAGAACGCCTCAAAGAGTTATTAACTCTGGTGGAGTTACCCATCGAAACGCTCGCCAAATACCCGCACGAGCTCAGTGGAGGCCAAAGACAGAGGGTTAACCTAGCGAGAGCACTGGCCGTTGGCGCTGAGGTTATTCTTGCTGACGAACCCACCTCGATGTTGGACGTTTCGATTCGACTTGGCGTGTTGAACCTGATGCAAAAAATGAAGCAAGAGTTGGGGATTGGCTTTTTGTACATAACCCACGATCTTGCCACAGCACATTACATCGCAGAAGAGACAGCGGTTATGTACAAAGGACAGATCGTCGAATGGGGATCAACCCAGTCGATCTTAACCAATCCACGACACCCGTACACTAAGTTGTTGATCTCTGCCGTACCAGATCCCGATCTGCCATTTGGCGAACTCGTCAAAAATGAGCCAAACTATTCAATAGACGCTGATCGTATTCGAGAGCAGAGCAGTGAAATACAGCATGAAATCAAACAAGTTTCTGATAATCACTTTGTAAAACAGTGGGATAACGTTGCATGAATGAACTAGACACTTGGTTAGAGCGGATCGGAGATTGGTACAAAGACCGAAAGCATGATCAAGTGGACCGGTTAGAACCTTTGATCTTAACGCCTCCAGATGCGCTCTGGGGGCCATTGATCACAGATGAGCAGAGCAAAGGTATCGCATGTTGGCTAGACGGATGCCTGAGAATCTTTACTTTCTATCGCCACCTCGCGGATTCATCGAATCCGGAGTTGGCTTCGCAGGAGGCCAGCAGCTCAAGCCATCAAGATAAAGCCTACCAATACCTAATGTTTGCCTACAGTAAGCTGCAAGCGGTGTCATGTGACCCAAAATCAGAAGCAGGATTGCAAGAGTGGTGTACACAGCGGCTACAACACTTGTGTGTATTGGCTTTGGAGTTTACGAACCAACAGCAAGAACCACGTTGGAAAGCAGAGTCTGAAAAATTGATCGAGTCGCATGTACGCTTTATGGCAACCCATCCCCGAAACGATGATCAAGGCATTATTCAACGCCATCTCCACTGATCAAGCCCTTCTCGATCAAGCATCAAATCAGAATCTCACCAGAGCTAGATCCGTAGAAAGCATGATCGAGCCTTGATCATGCTTCGGCGTTTAACTCTGTAAGCTATTGAATTTTAATGATTGACTGAATTTTAGGCAAAAAAAAGCGAGTCCCTTGGGAACTCGCAAAAATCTATTCAGTATGATGTAACAAAATATGAGCCAATCTATTAATCACAAGAAAGGACAAAGGTTGTCTATTCGGGATAAATAATAATCAACTAGATGCGCTACTTTGTCATCACTTTGTCAGCGTTAGGTGCGATTTTAATCAGCACCTAATGTGTTCAAAACTATCCATTCAGCGACGGTAAAACAGGCTTATCGCGATAGGATAATGACTAGTGGCCAATCGCCATTTCATCGAGCGCAAGGAACACGTTTTCGTCTAAATGACCTTCATGAACTTGTTTACACACTTTACGACGCACCGCTAAACCAGAGATCAAACGTTCAATGGACAGATGTCGATTGCTGGTGCTATCTCGGTCGTTATATAGCTCAATCAAGCGACTCAGTGTTTCGTATGGGATAACGTCCTCCCCTACTCTCAACCAATCAAGCTTCTCAATGAGCTCTGAGCACTCTTCTTTGATTGAGGCATGTGAGTGCCCTGTCATAGCAGATAAAGCCGTTATGCTGCGTTCTAGAGCCTCTGCAGAGGTATATTTAGAGAGAGTAATCATGATCTCGTCAGCGTTGATCTCAACAGAGTGTTTACGCTGCTTAACTCGACGTCCCAATTTACCTCTTGGCGACGGTGCTTTACGCTGAATTGGCTCAAACTCACCGTCGATAATCTCAGACAGCTCTTCCAGTTTCTGCTTAGACACCATTTCGTTACGAAGTGGGTTCGGCAGCGTTGGTGCCATATTACGCTTACCCGCGTTAGTGGTACGCGCTCTTGAGTAACGTAAGACCTCTTCCACATTACATTTGATATCTACCTGATAATCGGTCGTTTTCCCTTTTTCGATCAACGCGGTGATCGTCAAGTGATAACCCCAAAGATTAACCAGGAAGGTATCTTCTTGCTCCCCGACTTCACCCAGCTTTCTGAGCTCGCGGATCAGATCCATCGAGAAACGACGCCAATCGATGTTACGCGCCAATTTCTGGTTGAGCTCACTGAGCAACATGCTATCTGAATGACGACGTGCCATGCGGCTTCTAAAGTACGAATACATTTGGAAGACCAAGGTATGTTGCTTCAGGATTTCTGGCGGAAATAGGAAGAAATAGTCACGTGTCAGCAGCTCTTCGTAGAACGAAGGCTCCCAAACCAGGATGTATAGGTTCGGTTTAATGCGAATTTCGCCGTCAGAGCCTTCTGTAGGCGCTTCTTCCGATGCGGTAATGGTTCTAGCTAAGAATCGGAAACGATCACTCTTAAAGCCTTCTGGCATGTTCTCACTAAGCCAACGGCCTGTAAGCTCGTGCAGTTGGAAATCCGTGAATTCGATACGATCAATACTGTCGCGGATAGAATCACGTGCAGGGCCGCTGTCTTTCTTGCCACGTAAAGACAAAATATCAGTGATGTAGAGTGGTGTTTTGTTTGGCGTGTGTTTCGCGTCTAGATGGTAATCATCTTGGTGATGATCATGATATTGAACGGTGAGAGTGAATAACGCGAATAGCGTCATCAGATCGTCAACGGTCATGATATTTTTAGAAGATCGTGTCTCGATCACAGCGCGAGTGCCAGAGATCGAAACCATGGATTTCTGGTAGCTCTTACGAGTTCTAGGTGGCGCTAACGCTTGATCAATAATCCCCGCCCAATTGGTTGGCGAAACAATGAATTGATCCGCTTCATCTTTCATCGTTGGTGGGGTATTCAACCCATGTTCATTCAGTAAGCGCTTGTTTACTTTGGTTTGAGCTAGGGCTTTAGAGCGCTTTTGCTTTTCATTTTGCTTCACGCTTTCTGTCACTAAGCTGGTGGCACCCAGCACCGATATCAATTGGTTTGGGTTCACAAAGCGATGCAACATGGTTTTACCAGCAAGGCCTTCTTCAAAGCGAACGGGGATTTGTTTGAACAATCCGATATTAACTGCAGCTCTCAGCCTTTGCTGCAAGGCTGCGCGAGTGACTTGACCATCGGTTGATTCAATAATCTCAGTGGTGGAAACGTACCCGTCTTTACTGCTAAACCCACGAAGTGAAATTAGGTTAAGAAGCTCAACTATGCTTTTGGTGACACCTTTGAAGTGTTGATATTGTTCTATCCATTCAACGGCTATTTCAGATACCTCAAATAAATGACCATCTTTGTGGCTTCGTGCCTTAATTAACAATTTCTCTTCTGGTTTCATTTTTGATCCGTATCACACTAACCGTAATTTCACTATAGTTCCTGAATGATAAAGAAAGAATGATCATAAATAAAGAGAATTTATTGGCTTTTAAATAACTGATCTTTTTGATTAATATGATCTTAAATGATTAAGTGATCTAATGATCTGGACGTAAGTTTGCTTATAAGTGGCTGAATTTAAAGCATTAAAATAAATCGCCTTGGAAAGCATGATCATAAAGGTTCCGAAACTATGATCATTAAACTTAAGAAAGCATGATCACAGAACATCAGAACGATGATCATTAAGTCATTGTAAGTATGATCATTATTGGTTCGAAAGCATGATCATTATACTTATACAGCTTATCCACAGATCGGAATTCAACATCGGTTTCTAAGTCGCTTTTGACTTGTCTAAGTGGACACTTGTGGTGGCCAATCTATCGGAACAATGATCAAGAGAGCATACTTTTTTATCGTTCCTACCCTATTGAGTGCAAAATTTAGTCTGTATCCGCTGGAAATGGATTGCTTTGATGTATTTAGAGCGGGTGGGTCTTAACTAGGAAGCATGATCATGAAATTGTCATGTTTGTGTATTCTTGGTCTGTGTCGATTGAATTTTCAATCATTGAGCCCTTATAGGCGTTGAATCCCCATTCCAAAAGCATTTGTCCGTAACTTAGTTCATAAATTACATGCTTCCGGAACTATGTTTACTTGATCATTTTTCCGGAGGTTGATCATTTTCAATGTGCAGTTGCTCGGATCAATATTGCTCAGTTTACGCCTTGATCATGCTTCATAATTTGGCGTTATCAATTATCTTACACTGGATGTGCTCCATGATCATTTTTCCGGTTAGGTTCCAATCCTCTGTTGTTTTTTGACACCCCATCTTCTCTTCTGTTTTGAATTTTTTGGTCATTGAGTGTTTTTTAATTTTTATTGGATTGAAAATCTATAAATTCGAATGCAAATCACACCAACCGTAATCTACGGTTGTATTTCAATCGTTCCGAAGGTTTTTCGTTGAAATTCCATTTACATTGTAAATAAGTGATGCTGTAACATTTAAAATGTAGACTAGAAATAGCATGGTTATTACATGATAGAAGCAGTCATTTTTGTGTTTGTCTAAGGCGATGTTTCATCAAATTGTAAAAATGCGGTCTATTTTATGTGATTTTACTCATAAATGTATGTTCATGTTTTTGTTGTGTTTGTTGTTAATCGCTGTACAATTTGTACTTAGTTAATCATTACGGAAACTGGCAATGAAAAGAGAACAAACGATTGATAAGCTCTATCAGCTAGCCGAACAAACTCAACAAGTTCAGGCTGACCGAATTGAGATTATTTTGGAAGAGCGAAGTGATGAACATTTCCCTCCAATGTCTAAAGCTATGATGGAGACTCGTTCTGGTTTAACGCGTCGTAAGCTCGATGAAGCGATCACTAAACTTGAAGCTGATGGCCATCAGTTCACAAAGAACAACGCTAATCATTACTCGATTTCATTGACAGAAGCTCACATGTTGATGGACGCGGCAGAAGTGCCGAAGTTCCATGAACGTAAGCAGCACGCTGACAATAAGCCATGGATTATCAACGTACAAAACCAGAAGGGTGGTACGGGTAAATCAATGACAGCAGTTCACTTAGCCGCTTGTTTGTCTCTGAATTTGGATAAGCGCTACCGTATCTGTCTGATTGACTTGGACCCACAGGGCTCTTTGCGTCTGTTCCTAAATCCACAAATTAGTGGGGCAGAGCACGACAGCATCTATTCTGCCGTCGATATCATGTTGGACAATGTGCCTGAAGGCCAAGATGTCGATCTAGAGTTTCTTCGTAAGAACGTACTATTGCCAACTCAGTATCCAAACCTGAAGACAATTTCTGCTTTCCCAGAAGATGCGATGTTTAACGCTGAAGCGTGGCAAAGCCTTTCACAAGATCAGTCACTTGATATTGTTCGTCTGTTAAAAGAGAAGCTTATCGACAAAATCGCCGATGACTTCGATGTGATTATGATTGATACCGGCCCGCACGTTGACCCTCTAGTATGGAATGCAATGTACGCGTCGAACGCACTTCTGATTCCATGTGCAGCTAAGCGTTTGGATTGGGCTTCAACGGTTAACTTCTTCCAGCACTTACCAACGGTTTACGAAATGTTCCCGGATGACTGGAAAGGGCTCGAATTTGTTCGTCTAATGCCAACCATGTTTGAAGACGACAACAAGAAACAGGTGTCAGTTCTGACTGAAATGAACTACCTGTTGAATGACCAAGTAATGATGGCAACCATTCCAAGAAGCCGTGCTTTTGAAACCTGTGCCGACACTTACAGCACGGTTTTCGATCTAACGGTGAGCGACTTTGAGGGCGGTAAGAAAACTCTAGCTGTTGCTCAAGACGCAGTACAAAAAAGTGCTCTAGAATTAGAGCGCGTATTACATAGCAACTGGCCTTCACTTAATCAGGGATAACAACAATGGCAATTAAAACATCTGACTTAAATGCAAAGCTATTTGGTAAAGCAAACAAACGTCGCGTAGCAACACCACAAGAAGCGCAAACAGCGGCAAAAGAACAGGCTCAAGTGATTGAGCTTTCTGTTGCTGGCGAAGATTTGGTTTCATTTGAATTGGTTCGAATTCCTGCGGCTGAAGTGGCAACTCGAACGGTTGTTTTTGAAGAGAATGCTCGTGAGCAATCTTTCTTAAACGAGCATGCGCTTTCTGATGTTCTTACAACATTGAAAGAACGTGGTCAGCAATACCCAGCAGTTGGTCGTAAGAACAAAGACGGTAAGATTGAAGTTCTTGATGGTAGCCGTCGTCGTATGTCATGTATTTTGGCTGACAAAGAGTTCCTAATCTATGTTGCTGAAAACATTAACGGCGAACACGCTAAATTCCTATCAGACGTAGCTAACGCTCATAAACCGCTTTCTCTTTATGAGAAGGGCAAAGAGATGCAAGCGAAGCTAGATAAAGGCGAAGCTGAAGACCAGAAAGCACTGGCGAAAATGTTCCAGTGCAGTGAAGCTTTGGTGAGTGGTGCATTGAAAGCAGCCGCTTTACCACTTGAATTGCTACAAGCTTACCCAAATGTGAGCGACCTTGGTCGTCCAACCATTGTTAAACTGCACAAGCAGTTTGGTGGATTGACGAGTGAACAGCAGCAAACACTGCTGACTAAGTGTGATGCTTCTGAAGGTTTTGTATGGCAGCGTAGCGAAGCTCAAGGCGTAACTCGTCTAACCAAAGACGTGACAGAAACTTTGGAAGGTTGGATTCTTGAATTGGCGCCAGCGCCAGCGAAGAAAGCTTCTCCAAAAGTTGAGCTTATTAAGGGCCGCGCATCATACAGCCGCAAGGGTTCAAACTTGGCGTTGAACCTTAAGAAAGTTGATGATGCAACAATGGAAGAAATCCTCGCCTTCGTTCAATCGAAGCTCGACTAAGTCGACGACTTTTCATTACTCCTCTAAAGCCGCTTAATGCGGCTTTTTATTGGTTCATCGCGGATTAGCGGGAACTAAAAACAAAAACGGTAGTAAGTGATATGGTTTAGTCGCCAAA